>NZ_JBFUIK010000011.1:0-124185 GCF_056401915.1 Cellulomonas sp. P4_D11
CCGTCCGGGTGACCGGGGCGGAGAGCGTCCCGATCGGCGCCGGCGGCGCAGCGGGGGGCGGCGTCACGGCGCCGGCCGGCGCCGTTGCCGCGGCGCCTGCGGTTGCTGCGCCGCCTACGGTTGCTACGCCGCCTGCGGTGGCCGCGGCKCCTGCGGTTGCTGCGGCGACCGGTGCGATGACGGCCGTGGCAGCCTCGCGGCTCGACCCCGACTCGGGCGTCGCCGCCTCGTCGGTCGAGGCTGAGAGCGGCTCGCCCGCCCCGTCGCCGTCGTCCGTAGAAGCCCCGGCGACGTCCTCCGCGGTGACCGCGGATCCAGCGCCATCGGCAACGGGCTCGTCCGCGTCGACCTCGTCGGTTGCGGGCTCGTCCTCGGTCACCGCCTCGGCGGCGCCGGACTCCGGCTCGTCCGGGTCGGTCGCGCCCTCGTCGTCGGTCGCCGGCTCGGCGGCGTCGGACTCGTCGCCGTCGGTCGCAGGCTCGTCGTCGATCGCGGGCTCGGCTTCGTCGGCCGACTCGACGGCGTCGGGCTCGGCCGCGTCGGTCACAGGCTCGACGTCGGCGGTGGGCTCGGCTTCGTCGGTCTCCGGCTCGGACACGTCGGTCGCAGGCTCGTCGTCGATCGCCGGCTCCGCGCCCTCGGTCGCATGCTCAGCGACGTCGGACGCATCGCCGTCGGTCGCGGGCTCGTCATCGACAACCGGCTCGGCGGCCCCGGTCAGCGGCTCGGCGACGTATGACTCGTCGCCCTCGAACGCAACCTCGTCGGTCGCGGGCCCGTCCGAGTCAGCAGTCGGCTCGGCGACATCGGTCGCAGTGTCGGCTGTCGCCGCGGTCTCGTCAGTCGCCGCGGTCTCGTCGCCAGCCGCGGGCTCGTCGTTCGCCGCGGTCTCATCGTCAACCGCGGTCTCGTCAGTCGCCGCGGTCTCGTCGTCAGCCGCGGTCTCGTTGTCGCCCGCAGCCTCGTTGTCCGCCGCGGCCTCATCGCCCGTCGCGGTCTCGTCGTCAGCGGTGTCACCGCCGGCGGCGGTCGCGAGCTCGTCGGTCGCGGGCTGGTCGGCGGGAGCGGAGACCGGGGCCTCCTCGGAGCTCGCGGCGTCGGCCGCGGCGGGGTCGACATCGGCCGCGACCTCGGGCTCCCCGGGAGTCACCGACGCGCCGGCACCGCCCCACACGGGCCACACCGGGTCCGACGAGGGACTACCGCTCGGCGGGGCCGGCGGGCTCTGCCGCTCGTCCTCGCTGCGCTGTCCGGGCTCGTCGCGCTCCGTGCCGTCGCTCATCCTGCTCCCCTGCTGCTCCACGCGCGCACAACGCGCCCGCGCGAGTCTACGTGCCTGGGATAACCGATCCGTCCGGCGGCGCGGCGTGACAGCCGTGTTCTCACCCGTGCGGACGCGATCCGTGGACTGCCACGGCGCGGAACGACGCGATCGCCGCCGCGGGGCGGTCAGCGAACCGGCCGCATCCGTCCCCGCAGGTGCACGAGGCCGCCGGCGTCGGCAGAGCCTTGGGCGACGGCGAGCACCGAGCCTACGACGACGTCGTGGTCCCCCGCGCGGTGCACGGCGGCGGTCCGGCAGTCGAACCACGCGGCGGCCCCGTCGACCCAGACGGCGTCGGCGACGGGCGCCGGGCGGTGCGGGACGCGGGCCAGCTGGTCGATCGCGGGCCGACCCGGGGACGCCAACCAGTCGGCGGCGTGTCCCTGGTCGTCGGCGAGGACGCTGACCGACCACGTGTCGACGTCGTCCAGCGCATCCCGGAACCGGGCGTCGGTGTGGACGCAGAAGAGGAGCATCGGCGGCTCGAGCGAGACGGACGTGATCGCGCTGGCGGTCATGGCGTGCACGGTGCCGCGCCAGCGCAGGGTGATGACGGCGACACCCGCGGGCAGGCGCCCGACCGCCGAACGGAACGCCTCCGGGGAGGGCTCGTCGGTCACGGCGCCGGGTCCGACCCGTCGACCTCGAGCGCGGGCGTCCGGCGCGGCCGGGGCCGGTCGTCGAAGATGCCGCGAGGCAGGACGCCCACGAGGATGGTGACGACGATCGACCCGAGCACCCAGACCCACCCGATCGCCTGGCCGTCGGGCACGAGCGTGTCGCCGCCGGGGCCCTGCTGGGACAGGACCTGGACGGACACGAACAGCCCGACGGCGTAGCCCGCGAGGCTCAGCAGGCCGCCCCACGCGCGGGCGGTGACCGCGGCGGCGAACGTGAGGACGAGGCAGACGACGACGCCCCAGGGCGGGATGCTCCGGTGCATCACGGTGCCCAGGGTGCCGACGAGCAGCCCGAGGGCGAGGGTCGCGACGGCCATGCCGATCGCACCGGTGGTGAGGCGTTGCACGCGCGTCAGGCTACCGGGCGGACACCGGCGGGCCAGACGACGTCCTCGCCGGAGCCCCCCGTCCCGCGCCGGTAGGACTCGGTCGGCAGGATCGGCGCCAGGACGCGGTTGCTCAGCGCGTAGCAGGCGACGAGCCCGTCGTCGCCGTCGATCGCCCGCACCGCCTGGACCTGCGTGACGTGGGCGCGCAGGGCGCCGAGGACCCGGTCGCGCACGGGCAGCACGTCGACCTCGAGCTGGACCTGGTCGTCGGGGACGGCAACGGACGGCAGCTCGTCGGTGGGGTCCGGGAGGTCGAGCTCGGCGTACAACGAACCGAGAGCCGCGAGCACCGCGTCGCTGCGCAGAGCGCGAAGGCCGCGCTGCAGGGCCAGGCGCCCCTGCACCGACCAGAGCACGACCGGCACGGCGAAGGCCGGGGACGCGTCGTCCGGGGCCGCGCCGGCGAAGTCAACAGCCCACTGCGTGACCTCGTGGGTGCGGACGTGGTCGGGGTGCCCATAGCCACCGCCGGGCTCGTACGTGACGACGACGTCCGGGCGGCGCGCGCGGATGACCCGCGCCAGCCGCTGGGCCGCCTCCTCGAGACCGACGCCGACGAACGCCCCCGCGGGGACCTCGTCGGGAAGCCCTGCTCGACCCGTGCCCAGCCACTCCATGCCCGAGTCCTCGAACCGCGCGTCCGTGCCGCCCGGGATGGTGTCGAGGTAGCCGCGGTCCCGCACGCCCAGGGCGGCGAGCGCCCGGCCCAGCTCGTGGTCGCGGTGCTCGGCGAGCGCCGGGCCGTCGCCCTCGAGGTGGGCCAGCCGCTCGCCGATGACCTCGCCGCGCTCGCCGCGCGTGCAGGTCACCACGGTGACGGGCCGGCCGGCGGCCGCCCACGTGGCCAGCAGCGCGCCGGTGGCCAGCGACTCGTCGTCGGGGTGCGCATGGACGGCGACGAGGCCGCCCGACGTCACCATGGAGGGGTCAGGCGCGCTTGGAGCGGGCCGTGATGCGCGCGCGCTCGGTCTGGTCGAGCACCACCTTGCGGATGCGCACCACGGTCGGGGTGACCTCGACGCACTCGTCCTCGCGCGCGAACTCCAGGGACTCCTCCAGCGTGAGGTTGCGCGGCGGGATGAGGTTCTCGAAGTTGTCGGCGGTGGCCGAGCGCATGTTGGTGAGCTTCTTCTCCTTGGTGATGTTCACGTCCATGTCCTCGTTGCGCGAGTTCTCACCGACGATCTGGCCCTCGTACACCTCCTGCGTGGGCTGGACGAAGAACGAGCCGCGCTCCTGCAGGTTGATCATGGCGAACGGCGTGACGGGACCCGAGCGGTCGGCGACGAGCGACCCGTTGATGCGGGTCTCGATCGGACCGGCCCAGGGCTCGTAGCCCTCGGAGATCGAGGACGCGATGCCCGTGCCGCGGGTGTCCGTGAGGAACCGCGTGCGGAAGCCGATGAGGCCACGCGCGGGGACCAGGAACTCCATGCGGACCCAGCCGGTGCCGTGGTTCGACATGGTCTCCATGCGGCCCTTGCGCTGCGCGAGCAGCTGCGTCACGGCGCCGAGGTACTCCTCGGGGACGTCGATGGTCATGCGCTCGACCGGCTCGTACGTCTTGCCGTCGACCTTCTTGGTGACGACCTGCGGCTTGCCGACCGTCAGCTCGAAGCCCTCGCGGCGCATCTGCTCGACCAGGATGGCCAGCGCGAGCTCACCGCGGCCCTGGACCTCCCAGGCGTCGGGACGCTCGGTGGGCAGGACGCGGAGCGAGACGTTGCCGACGAGCTCCTTGTCGAGGCGGTCCTTGACCTGGCGGGCGGTGACCTTGTGGCCCTTGCCGCCGCGCCCGGCCAGCGGGGACGTGTTGATGCCGATGGTCATCGAGATGGCCGGGTCGTCGACCGTGATGAGCGGGAGCGGGCGAGGGTCGTCGGGGTCCGTGAGGGTCTCGCCGATGGTGATGTTCTCGATGCCGGCTACGGCGACGATGTCTCCGGGGCCCGCCGAGTCGGTGCTGACGCGCTCGAGCGCCTTGGTCTCCAGCAGCTCGGTGATCTTGACGTTCGCCAGGGTGCCGTCGGCCTTGGCCCACGCGACGGTCTGACCCTTGCGGATCGTGCCGTTGAAGACGCGCAGCAGGGCGAGGCGACCGAGGAACGGGGACGCGTCGAGGTTGGTGACGTGCGCCTGCAGCGGCGCGCCCTCGGTGTAGGTGGGCGCGGGGATCCGCTCGAGGATGGTCTTGAACAGCGGCTCGAGGTTCTCGGAGTCCGGCAGACCGCCGTCCTCGGGCTGGTTCAGCGACGCGCGGCCGGCCTTGGCGGCCGCGAAGACGACGGGCACGTCGAGGATCGCGTCGAGGTCCAGGTCCGGCACGTCCTCGTGCAGGTCGGACGCCAGGCCCAGCAGCAGGTCCGTCGCCTCGTGCACGACGTCGGAGATCCGCGCGTCGGGGCGGTCGGTCTTGTTGACCACGAGGATCACGGGCAGCTTGGCGATGAGCGCCTTGCGCAGGACGAAGCGCGTCTGCGGGAGCGGACCCTCGCTCGCGTCGACCAGCAGGACGACGCCGTCGACCATGGACAGGCCGCGCTCGACCTCGCCGCCGAAGTCGGCGTGGCCCGGGGTGTCGATGACGTTGATGGTGATGCCGCCGGGCTCGCCGATCTCCGCCGCCGCGGGACCCGTGTACCGGATCGCCGTGTTCTTGGCGAGGATCGTGATGCCCTTCTCGCGCTCCAGGTCGCCGGAGTCCATGGCGCGCTCGTCCACGTGGGCGTGGGAACCGAACGAGCCGGACTGCCACAGCATGGCGTCGACCAGCGTGGTCTTGCCGTGGTCGACGTGCGCGACGATGGCGACGTTGCGCAGGTCGTTGCGCACGCTCGTGCCTGTCGGCGCAGACGTGGGCTCAGACATGGGAGAACTCATCTCAGAAGGTGGGGAGCGCGCCGGGTCGTCGGCCGCGCCGATCGATTCTACCCGCCCACCCGTCCGACTGGGTCAGAAGGTGATGAGACGCACGTCAGCGGCCCGCGCGCGCCCAGGCCCACCACGACGTCAGGTCCGCGCGCCCGAGCTGCAGCGGGTCGACCGCGAGGGGGCCGGCCGTGCTGGACGCCGTCGACGCCGCGGAGGCCCGGATGGCGACGACGATCGGCTGCCGCACCAGCGACAGCACGGCGCCGCCGTCCTCGAGGCTCTGTGCGACGGGCGCCAGCTGGTCGGTGGCCTTGGCCGGGTCGACCGTCTGCGCGAGCGGACCGAGCAGCGCGTCCGTGGCCGGGTCGGTCCAGCCGGTGACGTTCGTCGCGCCGGCGGTCTTCCACCGCGACACCACCGAGTCGACGGGGAGCTCGGCCTGCGACACCGGCACCAGCGCCGCGTCCCACGCGTCCGGGGCGCCGACGAGGTCCGGACCGAGGCCGTCGACCTGCGTGTACGGCTCGACGTCGAAGCCCGCGTCGGAGGCCGACGCGGTGATCAGCGCGAGCATCTTGGCGCGCAACGGGTCCGTCGAGTTGGTCAGCACGCGCACGACCGGCGGGTCGGTGACCTTGGCCTGCGAGAGCAGGCGCTTCGCACCGGCGATGTCGGCGGGTCCGCTCGGCGCCACGTCGCCGCCGGCCTCGGGACCGACGGACGGCAGCACCGCGCCGACCACGACCGCCTCGGGCCACAGCGGCCTGACCACGTCCGACACGATCGCGTCCCGCGGGACGGTGAGCAGGAAGGCCCGGCGCACGGCCGACGCCACCGCGGCGTCGCCGCCGTACGACGCCGGGTCGAAGGCACCCCCGCCCGCGGTCTGCAGCTGGACCTGCAGGGTGCTGTCCCCGCCGGTGGTGACCTCGGCACCGTCGACGTCGGCGAGCGCGTCGAGCACGTCCGTCGTGTCGGTCGGCGTCACGACGTCGACCGTGCCCGAGTCGAGCGCCGCGACCTCGTCCAGCGGGTCCAGGTCGCTGCGGACCACCACGCGGTCGTACGCCGCGCGGCCGGGACCCGTGTACTCGTCGTTCCGGGCCAGCTCCACACGCTCGCCGGGCACGATCAGGTCGATCACGTACGGCCCGGTGGAGACGGCCTGGTCGACGTGCTGCGCGAGGGTGTCGGCATCGAACCCGGTCCGCCACGCGGCCGAGATCGAGCTCAGCGCGGCCTTGTCCTGGTCGACGATGGCCTTGGTCACCGCGGCGGCCGCCTCGGCGGGGTCCTCGACACCGAGCGCCGTCTGACCGATGACGTGCGCGGGCACGCCGACGTCGAGCGCCGTCTCCCAGTCCGCGACGGGCGTCGCGTACGTCAGCGTGAGCGTGGCGCCGTCCATCGTCGGCAGCTGCTCCGCGTGCACCAGGGCCGGCGACGCCGCGGCGAACGCGACCCCCGCGTCGAGGGCGTCGTTGTTGGTGATGCCGCCCTGGGCGTCGAGCTCCGGGGTCACGTCGTCCAGCTGTCCGCTGCGCGCCGCCCACTCCAGGAGCAGGTCGGCCGTCGTCACCGGGGTGCCGTCCGACCAGACCGCCTTCGAGCCGATCGTGTAGGTGACCGTCAGCGGCGCGTCACTGGTCTTCTCGACCGTGCCGAACGCGTCGTCCGGGACCGCCGCGCCGTCCTCGTCGAGGGACACGAAGCCCGCCTGCGCGAGCGACCGCACCACCGTGCTGCCCGGCGAGCGACCGTCGGCGGTCCCGCCGTTCAGCGAGGTGAACGGCACCCCGACGGCCACGACCACGGTCCCCGCGCGCGACGGCTCGGGTTCCGACGTGGTGCACGCCGCCACGAGCGCGAGCGCGCCGACACTGCCCGCCACGACCAGCCAGCTACGCCGCACCACGACCCCCGCTCGCGCCCCACCGACCGTCGGAGGGGCGGTCGGATCATGCCATGGCGGACGAACCGCCCCATGCGAGCGATATCGGCCGACAGCACCCGCAACTCAACCCTGTCGGACATCTCGTCCACAGGGCGGACGCCACGCGGGTGCTGCCGGGCGACCTCGGTCTAGGACCGGTCGAGCAGGAGCGAGCGCAGCTCGCGGCGCTCGCGCTGCTTGTCCGGGTCGGGCAGCGGCACGGCGGCGATGAGCCGCTGCGTGTACGCCTCCTGCGGGTTGCGCAGGATCGCGTCACGGGTGCCCTGCTCGACGATCACGCCGCGCCGCATGACCGCGATGCGGTCCGCCAGCACGTCGACGACCGCCAGGTCGTGCGTGACGAACAGGCACGCGAACTTGAGCCGGGACTGGAGGTCCTGCAGGAGCTCCAGGACGGTGGCCTGCACCGACACGTCGAGCGCGGAGGTCGGCTCGTCGGCGACCAGCAGCTCGGGCGACAGCGAGATCGCGCGGGCGATGCCGACGCGCTGCTTCTGCCCGCCCGACAGCTCGTGCGGGTACCGGTTGCGGTAGCTGCGCGGCAGCTGCACCTGGTCGAGCAGCTCCTCGATCCGCTTCTGCAGCGCGTCGCCCTTGGCGACGCCCGCGAGGTACATCGGCTCGCCGATGCTCTCGCCGACCGGGAGCCGCGGGTTCAGCGACGACGACGGGTCCTGGAACACCATGCCGACCTTGCGCCGCAGCGACTTCAGCTTCTTGGAGTCGCGGACGGTCAGCTCGACGCCGGCCACCGTGAGGGTGCCCTCGACCACGGGCAGCAGGCCCACGGCCGCGCGCCCGATCGTGGTCTTGCCGGAGCCCGACTCGCCGACCAGGCCGACGACCTCGCCCGGCCGGATGACCAGGTTGGCGCCCTCGACCGCGCGGAACGCGGGGATGCGCCCCTGCTTGGGGTACTCGATGGCCACGTCGACCAGCTCGAGGATCGGGGTGGTGCCCTCGACCTCGGCCGCCCGCCGTGCCCGCTCGGAGACCTCGAGCGCCTTCTTGTTCGCCGCCTCGCGGCGCGCCAGCTCGTCGGCGTCGACTGCGATGGCGTCCTCGTGGCCGGTCGCCACGGCGAGCGCCGCCGTCAGGTCGATCTCCTCGCCCGACGAGTCCGCCGCACCGAGGTGCGGGACGGCCGCGAGCAGCTCCTGGGTGTACGGGTGCTGCGGGTTGCTGAAGATCTCCCGCGCGGTGCCCGTCTCGACGATGAGCCCGCGCCGCATGACCGCGATGCGGTCCGAGAGGTCCGCGACCACGCCCATGTCGTGCGTGATGAGGATGACCGCGGAGTGCAGGTGGTCGCGCAGGTTGCGCATGAGGTCGAGGATCTCGGCCTGCACCGTGACGTCGAGAGCCGTCGTGGGCTCGTCGGCGATCAGCAGGACGGGGTCGTTGGACAGCGACTGCGCGATCATGGCGCGCTGCCGCTGGCCGCCCGACAGCTGGTGCGGGTAGGAGTTGAACGCCTTGAGCGGGTCCGGCAGCTCGACCATGGTGAGCAGCTCGAGCGCACGGTCGCGGGCGTCGGCCGGCGACATCATGTTGTGCAGCCGCAGCGCCTCGATGATCTGCGCGCCGATCGTGTAGACCGGGTTCAGGGCCGTCATCGGCTCCTGGAAGATCATCGCGATGTCGTTGCCGCGGATCTGCCGCACCTTGGCCGAGGACATGTCGCTCATCTCCTGGCCCATCAGCTTGATGCTGCCCGTGATGCGCGCGTTCTTGGGCAGCAGGCCGAGGAGGGCCATGGAGCTGACGGACTTGCCCGAGCCCGACTCGCCCACGATGGCGAGGACCTCGCCGGCGTGGACCTCGTAGCTCACGTCGATCGCCGCCGGGATCCACTTGCGATCCACGGCGAAGTCGACGGACAGGTCCTTGACCTGGAGGACGGGTGCGTCCTGGGAGGTCGTATCGGTCATCGTGTGACTCCTGAGATCATGCGGGCATGCGTGCCGAGAGAGGCGGCCTGTCGTACCGGCCGCGCAGCAGATATGTGTCGACGATCGCCGCATGGGCGGTGATCGTGGGGCTGACGGCCGCCCGGGGCTTCGAGGACGGGGTGACGGCGGTGCTGCGGGCCCTGCCGCTCGCGATCGGCCTGGGCCTGCTCGCGTGGCTGGTCTTCTGGCACCCGCGCGTCGACGTGACGGACGACGGCGTGACGCTGGTCAACCCGCTGCGGACCACGCACGTGCCGTGGGCTGCCCTCATCAACGTGGAGACCCAGTACTCGCTGACCCTCGTGACCCCGACCGGGCGCTACCGCGCCTGGGCGGCACCCGGACCCGGGCGCCACCAGGTGGTGACCGCCGGCAACGACGAGCTCGCGGGGATGTCCCGCATGGCCCGCGACGCGCGCGGGGCGGTCGCCATCGGCGACCTGCCCAGCGCGCCGTCCGGACACGTCGCCGCCCTGGTGCGGCGCCGCTGGGAGCAGCTCGTCGAGGACGAGCACCTGCCCATCGGCATCGCGGACGACACCCCGGTGGTCCGCCGCTGGAACGGCGCGGCGATCGGGCTCCTGGGTCTGGCTGCCGTGGGTGTCGTGGCCGTGGCCCTGACCTGACGTCACCGCCGGCCCCTGCCGTCGTCGTTCTCGTCACCCATGTCGCGGGGCTGGTCGAACGACTCGTACAGCCCGCCGGAGGCGATCGAGTCCGACCCGGCGCTCGCGATGTGGTCCGGAGCGGGCCCCGGCTTGTACATCGACGCACCCGAGCGGTCGCGCGTCTCCTTGACGCGGCGGAGCGCGAGCTTCTTCTGCCGCGGGTCGAACGCGTCGCGCAGGCCGTCACCGATGAAGTTGATGGTGAGGCAGATGACGACGATGAAGACCCCGGGCCACCAGAAGAGCCACGGCCGGGTGGCGAAGGCCGCCTGGTTCGCGCTGATCAGCGAGCCGAGGGAGACGTCCGGCGGCTTCACACCGAGCCCGACGTAGCTCAGGGCGGTCTCCGTGAGGATGGCCGCGGACATGAGCAGCGTCGTGTTCACCGTGATGACGCCGACCGCGTTCGGCAGGATGTGCTTGAAGATGATCCGGCTGTTCGAGGCACCCGCCAGGCGGGCGGCGTCGACGAACTCCCGCTCACGCAGGGTCAGGAAGTCGCCACGGACCAGGCGCGCCATACCGGTCCACGACACGAGGCCGAGGAACAGCGCCAGAGCGACGACGCTCTTCGCCGAGTTCGCGACCACCGCGGCCGCGATGAGCGCCGGGATGATGATGATCATGTCGGTGAACCGCATGAGGACGGCCTCGGTCTTGCCGCGGAAGAAGCCCGCGCTCGAGCCGATGAGCACGCCGACGAGCGCCGCGATGAAGCCGACCAGCAGCATGATGAACATCGAGATCTGCGTCCCGCGCATGGTCATCGCGAACAGGTCACGACCGACGCGGTCCTGCCCGAACGGGTGGTCCCCGAGCGAGAACGGGAACAGCTGCAAGGTGGGCCGGCCACCGTCGACCAGCGGGGGCGTGTCGGTGTAGCTGTACTTCCACCACCCGGGGATCGGGCCGATGCCGATCGCCGAGATGGCCAGCACGAGCACGAAGAACAGCACCACGATGCTGACGACGGCTCCGGTGTGGCCGAAGAACCGCTTGGTGACGATGCGGCCCTGGCTCAGCCCGCGGACGTCCTCCGGGTTCTCAGGCATGGTCGGGTTCGGCGGGACGTCCGCCGTGTTCTCCAGGATGGCGGTCATGCCTTCACCCTCACTCGCGGGTCGAGGGCCGAGTACGTGAGGTCGGCCAGCAGGTTGAACACCACCGCGGTGATGCCGGTCACCAGGAACACGCCCMTGACCGGATTGGGGTCCACGTTGCGCAGACCGGTGAGGAAGAGGTTCCCCATGCCCTTGAACGAGAACACGTTCTCGGTGATGACCGCGCCGCCGATGAGGCCGCCGATGTCGATGGCGACGATGGTCGCCAGCGGGATCATCGCGTTGCGGAACGCGTGCCGCGTCACCACGACGCGCTCGGACAGACCCTTGGCCCGCGCGGTGCGGACGTAGTCCTGACCCATGACCTCGAGCATCGACGCCCGCGAGTAGCGCGTGTACGACGCGAGCGAGATGAGGATCAGCGCGATCGTCGGCAGGATCAGGTGGGTGTACTTGTCGATGCCCGTGATCCAGAAGTCCCCGTTGAGACCCGGGGTCTCGGCGCCGATCGTGGCGATCGGGCGGTTACGGATGCGCGGGTTGGCCATGTATGCCGGCCACGACTGCATGTAGCGGTCGAGCAGGACCAGGAAGGCGACGGTGAAGCTGGTGAGCGCGGCGGCCTTCATCGACTGCCCGCGGTCGTAGCCACCCATGAGGTAGCCGACGAGGATGCCGACGCCGACGGCCACGAGGCCCAGCAGGACGATGAGCCACAGGGTGGCGTTGTCCAGGAGGGGCTGCAGCGCGAAGTAGGCGACCAGGCCGATGCCGACCGAGATGAAGCACGAGTACAGCGCCCGGCGGTTCTGCAGCCCGGCGAACAGCACCGTGAAACCGTACGACGCCGCGACGCCGGTGACCGTGATGATCACGACGCCCAGCGAGGGCGTGGTGAACCAGCGCGTGACCGACAGGTAGTAGAGGACCGTCGCCGTCACCAGGGTGGCGACGCCGAACGTGATGGCCCGCCGCTTGAGGTCCCCGGCGACGATCACCGTCCAGATGAACCCGGTGATCAGGGACAGCACAAGAATCGTGCTGTTCGCGATGAAGGGGTCTCGAAGGAAGTCGTTGAAGCCGATGGCCCCGAACTCCTTGAGCAGGACCGCGACCCAGAACACCGGCAGCGAGAAGAAGAGGAAGGTGATGAAGGTGACCGAGTAGTCCAGGGTGCTGTACTGCCGCAGCGCAGTGATCACGCCGATGGTCACGCCGAGCAGGATCGCGAGGACGGCGGCCGTCGTCACCAGCTGCAGGGTCGTCGGGATGGCCKACGAGAGGGACTCGGTGACCGGCTGGTTCTGGAGCGTCACGCCCAGGTCGCACTGACCGACGAACGGCACGACGCACTTGACGGCGCCGCTGAGCCAGATGAAGTAGCGCAACGCCGGCGGCACGTCGAGGTGCAGCAGCTCCGTGCGTCGGGCCATTTGGTCGGCCTTGCTCGGCGAGTTGCTCGACCGGATCTCGGCCAGCGGGTCGCCCGAGTAGGCGATGAGCAGATAGACGATGAACGACGCGCCCAGCAGGATCAGCAGGGACGCGAGCAACCGTCGAAGGATGTAGGTGGTCATCGGTTCTCAGGTGTCTGTGTCGGGGCGGCGCGCCGAACCGCGCGCCGGGAACAGTCAAGCGTAATTCAGAGCCCGCCCGAGCACCCCACGAGACCTCGTCGTCCCTGTGCTGCGTGCTGCGTGCGGACTCGAAGGTGCCGGGCCCCCGCAATGCGGCGACCCGGCACCTTCGGTCGTCAGGCGACTGTCACACAGTCGTCCAGTGGTGCGCTACTCCGGCCAGGATCAGCCGTCGTTGACGCTCCAGTTCCACACGTTCCACCAGACACCGTTCTGGTTGGGGTTGTACGCGTCGATGCCCTGGACGCGGTCGGCGACAGCGTCGACGCCCACGCTCTGGAAGAAGGGCAGGCCGTAGTCGGCGGCGAAGATCTTGGCGTCGATCTGCTGCTGCAGCTTCGTCTGCTCGTCGACGTCCGTGGTGAGGATGAGCTGAGACATCAGCTCGTCCGCGGACGGGTCGGAGAAGTTGTTGAAGTTGGAGGCAGCACCGGTGCCGTAGATCTGCGGGGTGCCGGAGACGCCGACGCCCGGGTTGATCCAGCCGAAGATCGACGCGTCGTACGAGCCGTCGCCGAGGCGCGAGCCCCACTTGGCGTCGCCCTGGTCGTCGATGATGAAGCCGGCCTGCGAGGCCGACTGCTGGATCAGCGTGAACGCGTCAACACGGTTCGGGTTGTTGACGTTGTAGAGGATGCGCACGGTCGGCGTCTGGCCGCCGAGGAGCGCCTTGGCGCCCTCGATGTCGACGTCGGCGAACTCGGACGAGCCGTTGTCCTTGACCGAGTCCGCGTAGCCGTCCTGCGACGGCACGAAGAGCTGCGAGTCCAGAACCTTGGCCTCGGGGTCGAGCGGCGTGATGATCGCGTCGAGGATCGCCTGGCGCGGGATCGTCTTGAGGAACGCCTTGCGGACGTTGTCGTCGGCGAAGACACCCGAGAAGTTCAGGTCGATGTGGTCGAACGCGAGCTGGTTGCCCTTGTGGACCTCGATGCCGTCAAGACCCTCGAGCGAGGCGAGCGTGTCGGCGTTGGCCTGCGGCGAGATGATGTCGACCTCACCGTTCTGGAGCGCCTGGACCATGGCGGACGGGTCCGCGATGGTGCGCATGGTGATCTCGTCGAGCTTCGGCTTCAGGTCACCGGTGTACTTGTCGTTCGCCTTGAGGGTGACCGACTGGCCCTCGACGACGTCGGAGACGATGTACGGGCCGCTGGACAGGTAGAGCTCCGGGTCGCTGGGCAGCGTCCGGGAGTCGAAGCCCGTGTTGTAGAAGTCGGCGACGGCCTTGAGCTGCGGGTCCGTCGGGACCGGGGCGGCAGAGTCGCCGCGCGGCTTGTCCTTGAGCAGGTCGACGAGCGCCTGGCCGTCGGCGAGGCCGCCACCCTTGGCGACGACGTGCGCGGGACGGTCCAGACCGAACGCGATCTCCCAGTCGGCGTACGGCTTGGAGTACGTCAGCGTGATGCTGCGGTTGTCGTCGCCGATCTCCGGGAAGTCCGTCAGGCCGAGGCCCTCGGTCGAGCCGGCGTAGCTGAAGTAGCTGGTGCCCGTCGTCGGGTTGCCCTCGTCGTCCGGGTTGCCACCGTCGTCGTAGAAGCCGGAGTACACGGCCCAGGCCAGAACCAGGTCGTCCGCGTCGATCGGCTCGCCGTCGGACCACTTCTGGCCCTCGTTGACGGTGTACTTCACGACCAGCGGGTCGTCGCTGACCTTCTCGATCGTGCCGAACGACTCGTCGCGCTTGACCTTGAGGTCACCGTCGATGTAGTAGAAGTTCGAGTTCGTCGCGAGCGAGATCTTCGAGTTGATGTCCGTGTTGCCGTTGGCCGTCGAGGAGTTGAACGAGAAGAACTCGTTCGTCTCGGCGACGACGACGTTGCCGCCCGTGGTCGCGGCGGCCGACTCCGACGAGGACGCAGTGTCCGTCGGGGAGTTGTTGGAGCACGCGGTGAGCACCAGGGCGCCGGCTGCGAGGGCCGCGGCCGCGGCGCTGATTCGCCTGATCTTCAATGTTCCTCCTGGGAAGGGGTGGACGCTGACCTGCGCGCCCCGACCCCGTGGCATGCCGCGGGGCTGAGGCGGTGCGGTGTGAGCACGTCCGCCGTGAGTTGCAGACAAGGTAAGTCACGGTTGCTCGGACATATCGGGCAGGTATGAGGCTGACGCCGGATCGTTACCTGATTGATACTGGCGAGTACAGTCCAGCATGCGAGATGACGACCTGCGGAAACATCACCGTAACGTGTCCGGTCTTGCGCGCTGAGGGGTGGCGTGACTCGATTTCGACTGCGCTCGGCGCTCTGATCTGCTATGGGGTCGGCGCCGATGTGATAGTGGTCCGCGAGCGCCGAGACGTGGGTCACAGCCGCCCTCGTCGGCGACACTCGTCCCATGGATCTCACCGCCACCGTGCACCGTCTGGGCCACACGCGCTGGTTCGCCCGCCTCGGTCGCGCGACCTCCCGGCTCGACCGGCGGCTGCAGAAGGCGAGCGGCGGACGGTGGAGCACGCTCGGGAAGCCGAGCATCCCGCAGCTGATCCTCACGACGACCGGGCGCAAGTCCGGCGAGCCGCGCGAGGCGGTGCTCGTGTACGCCGTCGACGGTGACGGCTGGGTGCTCATCGGGTCCAACTGGGGGCAGGCGCACCACCCGGCGTGGTCGGGCAACCTGCTCGCCGACCCGCACGCGACCGTGACCATCGCCGGTGTGACGACGCCGGTCGTCGCGACGCTGGCCGACGACGACGAGCGCGCCCGCCTGCTGCCCGCGATGCTCGCGGTCTGGCCGGCGTACACGAGCTACGCCGAGCGGGCCGACCGCGAGCTCCGAGTCTTCCGCCTGGCCCCCGCCTGACGCCTGCGCCGGCCGGCGCCGTGGCGTCCGTCACGCCGACCGGTGGCCGATTTGACCTTGCGCCGCGCAATCATGCGGCGAATGCTCGAGATCGCGAACGCCTCGGCCGTCCGGGAAGCGGACACGGCCAGGCGACATTGTTACCGGCTGGTAACCAGGGGGTGGGCCGCACACGGCCCCGTTCGTCGATCACCGCAAGGAGAGTTCCACCGTGAAGCGTGCTGCCCTGTTCCTCGTCGCTGCCGCCCTGACCACCACCCTCGCCGCGTGCTCCAGCGGCGACGACACGAGCGGCGACTCGACCCCCGCAGCGTCGTCGACCGCCAAGGAGACGGCCAAGGAGACCGCCAAGGCCGAGAGCACGGCGGCAGCCGCCGAGCCGAACATCGCGCTCGCCTGCGGCCGCTACTACAACGGCGGCGAGAGCTCGCTCAAGGTCCGCGTGGCCGCCGTCGCGCCGGCCATGGACGCGCAGGACGCGGGCACGCCGCTGGACGAGGACACGACCGACGAGCTCGGTGCCATCGACTCGTCGCTCGTCCTGGCCATCAAGGTCTCGCCCGCCCCGCTCGCCGAGGCGTTCACGGCGATCCAGGCCCGCATCGAGGGCGCGCTGGCCGCCGCCGAGTCCGGCACCGCGAACACCGCCACGCTCGACCTGCCGACGCAGGACGCGGCGATCTCCACGGAGTGCGTCGCCGGCGGCTTCCCGGTCAGCTGACACCCACCGGCGGGTCGCGACGCAGGTCGTGGCCCGCCGGCGACCGTCCGCCCCTGACGCCGACGACGCCGTCGAGCGGTCGGGGCCTATGAGCCCGCGCCCGTGCGCGCACGCCGGCGGTAGGCGCGGGCCTTCATCACGTCGCCGCACTCGTTCATCGAGCACCAGCGGCCGGACCGGTTGCGCGACCCGTCGTAGTAGATCCACTGGCAGTCGGGGTTCGCGCACGCCTTGAGCCGCGGCCACTGGCCCGCCTCGTGCGCCCGGTGGACCTCCGCGAGCAGCCCGGCGACGAGGGCGTCGTCCCCGGCCGACGCCAGCCTCGCCGCGCCTCCGTCGAACGACACGACCAGCGGATGCTCGAGCGCCACCGCGTCGAGCGCGGACGGGTCGCCGGTCACCAGGTAGTCGCGTGCGGCGTCGCGCAGCCGCCTCAGCCCGGCCGGGCCGCCGGCCGCGAGGTGGTCGACCCCGTGGAACCGGTCGTCGGTGTTGAGCAGTGCGCGCACGCGCTCGAGCGGCCCCGGGGCGATGCCCGGCTCGGCGCCCAGCGAGACCCACTCCAGCAGCGGGTCGGGGCGGGTGATCTCGCTGACGGTGTCCTCCATCGCCTTGACGTCCGGTCCGGATGACCAGAATAGTCGTCACCACTGTAACGGTTTTACTAGTGACGCAGGGAGACAGTGATGACGACCTCCACGACCGAGAAGCTCGGTTGCGACACCTCCGACATGCTGACCATCCACGCGCTGTTCCGACGGGCGTTCACGGACGCCCCCGGCCTGGTGCGCGGCGTGCAGGACGGCGACCTGACCCGGCTGGCCCCCGTCGCGGGGCACGTGCGGGAGGTGGCCGGCGCGCTGCACCACCACCACCAGGGTGAGGACCTGCTGCTGTGGGACACCCTCGAGCAGCGCGCGCCGGCCTGCGCCCTGCACGTCGGCCTCATGCGGGCCCAGCACGCGGCCACGGCCGCCCAGCTCGAGCGGCTGGACGTCCTTCTGGCGGCGTGGGAGGACGACGCCGGGGTCGAGGAACGTGACGCGGTGGCCGCGCAGCTGGACGCGGTCCGCGACACGCTCCTGGCGCACCTCGGCCAGGAGGAGACGCAGATCCTGCCGACGGCGTCGACCGTCATGTCCCAGCGCGAGTGGAGTCTGCTGCACGAGCACGGCATGGCGTCGATCCCCAAGGACCGCCTGTTCCTGCAGCTCGGCTGGGTCCTCGAGGTCGTGCCGGCAGAGGAACGGGCAGGTTGGCTGCGTACCAACCTGCCCGCTCCTGCCCGGCTGCTCTGGCGGCTCGTCGGCAAGCGGCAGTTCGCCGCGCACCGTGCCCGCGTCTACGGACCGGGGTCCGCAGCCGTCAGTTGATCTTGCGCCGGTAGATCCGCATCGCGAAGACGTACGCGACCACCAGGATGCCGACGCACCAGGCGAGGGCGACCCAGATGTCGCTGCCGACCGGCTGCCCGGCGAACAGGTTCTGGATCGTGTCGACGATCGACGTCACGGGCTGGTTCTCCGCGAAGGCGCGCACCGGGCCGGGCATCGTCTCGGTGGGGACGAAGGCCGAGCTGATGAACGGCAGGAAGATCAGCGGGTAGGAGAACCCTGCGGCCCCGTCCACCGACTTCGCCGACAGGCCCGCGATGACCGCGACCCACGTGAGCGCCAGCGTGAACAGCGCCAGGATCCCCGCGACCGCCAACCAGGCGAGCACGCCCGCCGAGGTGCGGAACCCCATGAGAAGGCCCACCAGGACGATGATCACGACCGTGATGGCGTTGGACGCCAGCGAGGTCAGCACGTGAGCCCACAGCACCGACGGGCGGGCGATCGGCATGGAGTGGAACCGCTCGAAGATGCCGCTCTGCAGGTCCGTGAACAAGCGGACCGCGGTGTAGGCGATGCCCGACGCGATCGCGATCAGGAGGATGCCCGGGAGCAGGTAGTCGACGTAGTTCTGGGTGCCGGTGTCGATCGCCCCGCCGAAGACGTAGACGAACAGCACCATGATCGCGATCGGCGTGACGGCGGTCGTGATGATCGTGTCCACGCTGCGCGTGATGTGACGCATGGAGCGGCCGGTCAGGTCGGCCGTGTCGCTGAGGAAGTGGGTGGTGCTCATGACAGGTCCTCACTGAGCTCGGTGGTGGCGTCGGTCCCGACGAGGGCGAGGAAGATCTCCTCGAGGGTGGGCTGCTTCTCGACGTACTCGACCGTCGCCGGCGGCAGCAGCCGCTTGAGCTCGGCGAGGGTGCCGTTCGCGATGATGCGGCCCTGGTGCAGGATGGCGATCCGGTCGGCCAGCTGCTCGGCCTCGTCGAGGTACTGCGTGGTGAGCAGGACGGTCGTGCCCTGCGTGGCCAGCTCCTTGATCACCTGCCAGACCTCGATGCGCGCCTCGGGGTCGAGGCCCGTCGTCGGCTCGTCGAGGAAGAGCACCTTCGGCTGCCCGATCAGGCTCATGGCGATGTCGAGCCGGCGGCGCATGCCTCCCGAGTACGTCGCGACCCGGCGCGCCCCCGCCTCGGTCAGGCTGAAGCGGGCGAGCAGGTCGTCCGCCACCTGGCCGGGCGCCGGCAGGTGCCGCAGCCTGGCGACGAGCACCAGGTTCTCGCGGCCGGACAGGATCTCGTCGACCGCGGCGAACTGGCCCGTCAGGCTGATGGACTCCCGGACCTGGAGCGGGTTCGTCTCGACGTCGAACCCGTGGACCGTGGCCGTGCCGGCGTCGGGCTTCAGCAGCGTGGACAGGATCCGCACGATCGTCGTCTTGCCGGCTCCGTTCGAGCCGAGCAGGGCGAAGATGCTGCCCGGCGCGACCTCGAGGTCGACGCCACGCAGGACGTGCAGCTCCTTGTAGGACTTCTCGATGTTCTGCAGACGGATCGCCGGTCCGCGATCCTCGATGCCAGTCATCTCTTCCGTTCCCCTCTTCTGGTGTGCCGGGCTCATCGGGCGTGCTGGATGGTGACGTCGCCCGAAGCGGTGCGCGCACGCACGGCGACGGCTCGCTCGGACTCGTCAGGGGCGACGTCGCTCTGGAGCTGGTTGCGGACGTGCCCGGTCTTGGAGGACAGGTCGAGCCAGGCCGGGACGCCCGGCCGGACGCCGATCGTGACCTGGCCGTAGCCGCTCTCGACCTGGATCGAGCCGCTCGAGACCTCGTGCAGCTGGATGGCCCCGTACGCCGTCTTCGCGGTGACGGAGGCGAGCGCCGTGGTGATCTCGAGGTCGCCGTAGGAGAGCTTCGCGTCGAGGTCGCCGCCCGACCGGCCGACCGTGACGCTCCCGTGCGACGCCTTGAGGATCGCGTCGCCGTGCACGGTGCCCAGCCGGATCTGGCCGTGGTCGGCGGTGATCTCGGCCGACCCCTCCACGGTGCCGACGATCGCGTTGCCGTGCCCGGCGCGCAGCCACAGGTCACCGGTGGTGTCGACGTCCGCGCCGCCCGACGACGCCTTGATGCGGGTGGGTCCGAGGCGCCCGACGGTACGCACGCCGCCGACCGAGATCTCGGCGGCGAGCCGCGAGCCCGTCGGCAGCTCGACGACGACGTCGACGGTGTCGAACGGTCCCGGGCCGATCCAGCTGAGTCGGGGCTTCGGGCCCGTGATCGTCAGCCGGCGGCCGTCGAAGTCGACCTTGGTCTCCTCCGCGCCGCGGCGGTCGACGGCCTTCGCCGGGTTGGTGGGCGTCACGGTCACGACCGTGTCGGTGCGGTCGCTGGCGATGACGTCGATCGCGCCGACCTGGAGGTGGATGGCGAGGTCGATCGGCGTGGGGGTGCTGTACGTGGGCATGCTGACGGCTCCCTGCATCTGGGTGTGTTCGTCCGGCCCCGCGGGTCCGCGTGGCTGGTGGAGGCGGTGGGGTCGGCCGGGCTAGCGCGCCCAGCCGGCGAAGCTGTCGCCGGTCCGCAAGGTGCGCTGCGCGGACCGTCGCTGTCGGGGTTGCAGAGCGGACGCGATCGCCCGGACCAGCCAGGCGTTGACCGACAGGCCGTCGGCCGCCGCCGCCTCGTCGACCTTCACCTTGAGGGCGTCCGGCAGGCGGAGCGTCGTGCGAGACGTGCTCACGTCGTCGAGGTCGACGGCGGCGGGCGCGTCGTCGGCGTCGGGCTCCCCGCCGGCCTGCGTGACGACGAACTCGATCTCGCGGCCGCGCAGCCGCAGGTCGACCGACCCGGGAGCGAGGTCCCGGGTGATCTCGCCGACCGCGGCGGAGAGGGCGTCGAGCAGCACGAGCCGGGCTGCGGAGTCGAGCCCGGCCACGAGCCGCTCGGCGACGGCCCGCGTGTCCTCGGTGCCGTGCTCGGCGGACTCGACCAGCTGCCGCTGCAGGTCGGTGACGTACTGTCCAAGTTCCATGGCACCATCTTGACACCACAGTGGTGTCACGTCAAGCGATTGTGGTGTCAGTGGTGACACCGCGCCAGGAACACCACCTCCCGACCCGGTCGGTCCGGGGCCTCCCGCACCTCCAGCACGTCGAAGCCGGCCGCCTCGAGCGAGCGCTCGATCGCGGCGCGGTCCCGGAACCGCAGCGTCGAGTCCGAGGTCAGGACGGCGCCGTCGGAGGCGAACACGTAGGTCGCGCGGAACGTCACCAGGTCACCGACCGCCTGGGTGACGTCGACCCACGTCTCCACCCGACCGACGCCCTCGACCTCCGTCGACTCGTAGGTCGCGTCGCGGGTCCACTCGCGCCACGCCTCCCGCTCGGGGACGCGGGTCTCGAACACCAGATGTCCGTCGGGGGTCAGCGCCGTGCGGATCCCGTCGAGGGTCGCGGCCCAGGCCTCGTCGGTGACGAACACCTGCGCGACGTTGCCGGTCATGACCGCCAGGTCGACCTGCAGGGACGGCAACGTGGTGGCGTCGCCGTGCAGCCACCGGACCCGGTCCGCCCCGTCCTTCGCGCGGGCGACGTCGAGCGAGGCGCCCGCCGGGTCCACGCCGACCACGTCGATGCCCCGGTCGGCCAGCATCAGCGCGAAGGTCCCGGTCCCGCACCCCACGTCGAGCACGCTGGTCGCACCGAGCTCCCCGACGATCGCGGCGTACGCCTCGAGGTCGCTGCGGTCCGGGTCGAGCGGGTCGTAGAGCTGCGCGAGGCGGGGGACCTCGAATCCGTCGTCGGCCATGAGGTGGACGCTAGGAATGCCGCCGGTCGCTGCGCCAGCGGATTGATCACCGCGGCGCAGGGGCCGGCGGGTCGTGGCGGTGCTCGTCCGACCTCGGGCTGATGAGGCCGACCTGGTGTCCGTCCGGGTCCGCGAGCACCGCGAAGCGGGAGCCGAAGAACGCGTCGAACGGCCGCTGCCGGGACTCGTGCCCGAGGTCGGTCATCCGCGTCCAGATCGCGTCGACGTCGTCGCGGCCGCCCAGGTGGATCGAGTAGACCGTCGCGGCGGCGCGGTCGTCGGGAGTCCCGCTGTTCCAGAAGCGCACCGACGACGCCTCGTCCAGCTCGACGCTCAGCCCCTCGAACCTGATCTCGGCGTGGGGGTCGACCGCGTCACCGACGTCCCAGCCGAGGTCGCGGTAGAAGGCGGCCGTGCGGGCGACGTCCGCGACGACGAGGTTGATCTGGGTCGGGCCCGGCAGCGCGTGACCCGGGAGCGCCTGCTCAGGCGTCTGCTGGTGGAGCACGAGTCGCCAGCCGCCGGCCTCGTCGCGCCGGTACGTCGAGGAGAGCGTCGCGCGGACGGTCTCGCGGCCCCGGACCCCGCGGAACGGGTAGACCACCGTCGCGGTCGCGCCGGACTCGAGGAGTTGCGGATCACCGAGCTCGACCTCGTCCCAGCCCGGCGACCCGTCGATCGCGGCGACGCACGCGGCCTTGTCGAGGACCGCACCCGGGACCACCACGACGGCGTCGTCGCTCAGCGTCCGGGCGTAGGCCTCGCCGGCGCCCTGCGCGAGCCCCCGTTCGATGTCCATCAGCTCGTCCGCGACGCTCATGCGTCCAGGCAACCACCTCTCCGTGGGCGGTGCAGCCCGTCGACCGACGGAGCGGTCGGTGGCAGGCTGGCAGGACTCGGCACTCTCGGGGAGCACGACATGACGATCACCGACGACGAGCTCGCGGCACTCGTCCGCGACGCCGCCGAGGCGGCCGACGCGTTCATCGGCGGAGACACGGACCGCTACCTCGAGCTCGTCCACCACGCGCCAGGATTCACGTTGTTCCGCCCGTACGGTGGGCCCGCGTCCCGGTCGCAGAGCCGCGCTCCCGTGGTGCGTGAGTCAGCGGGGTACTTCCAGCACGGCGAAGCCACGCTCGAGCACGTCGAGACGCACGCCTGGGGCGACACCGTGGTGATCGCGATGGTCGAACGCCAGCATGGCGAGGTCGGCGGGACGCCTGACCAGGACTGGTCGCTGCGGGTCACGCACGTCTACCGACGCGACGAGGGCCGGTGGCTTCTGGTCCACAGGCACGCCGACGCCCTCGTCAGCCCGATCGACATGGCGACCCTCGGCTCCCTCGCCCGCGGCGAGCTCCGGGCCGACGGTTAGACCGAGCTCACGGCCCTCCGCGCCAGTGGTCGATCCGCCGGTGGTCGGGCACGAAGCCGTGGTCGACACCCCACAGCACCGCCTGCGTCCGGCTCTCCACGCCGATCTTCCGGTAGACCGTTCCTCGGCTACCTGCTCTTCCGGAACGACGCCGACGACGGCTTCCTCCAGCCCGCCGGGATCATCGGGTCGATCACGGCGCCATCATCGTGCTGCTGATCTGGATCCGCGTCGGCGGCCGCCGCTCGGTCACCGGCTGATCCCGCACCGGCCCCGGTCGTAGCTATCGGGGCCGACGGGCAGTCTCAGCACCCCACGTCAGGTCGGACGGTTCAGAAGGTCACGCGGTCGAGGTAGTCGAAGCCGACCCTGGCGGCCTCGAAGGGGTCGAACGTCGGGTCGCCGAACCGAGGGTCGTGCTCGACGACGTAGTACTTCGTGCTGCCGCCCGCGGCGCGGAAGATCGACGGGAAGTCGATGGTTCCCTTGCCGACGATCTCGATCGGGCCGGGGAACGCACCGGCGCCCATGTCCTTCACGTGGAACAGCTTGATCCGGTTGCCGTACCGCTCGATCACATCGATCGGGTTGGTCATGCCGCCGCCGTTGGTCGCCCAGTAGAGGTCGAGCTGGAACACGACGTTCTTCGGGCTCGTGTACGCCATGAGGATGTCGTACACGGTGCGGCCTCCGAAGGCCGTCTCGAACTCGATGTCGTGGTTGTGCACCATCAGCGTCTGGCCGTGCCTGCGCGCCAGGGCACCGACCTCGTCGAGGTACTCGGCGTAGGCGATCCACTCGGCCTCGGTGGTGTAGATCGGCGGGAAGATCGGGGTGGCTCCGGAGCCGAAGAACTTGATGCCCAGCACCTTGTTGTCCGCGAGGATCTGCTCGATGTCCGCCGGGTTCCCCGGCGTGCCGACATCGACGTGCCGCGCGGAAGCCTTGAGCCCGTACTTGTCGAGGAGCGAACGGTACTGCTCTGCCGTCAGCCCGCTGAGGGTGAACGGCTCGACGTTCCGGTAGCCCATCTCCCTGAGGCGGCCGAAGACCTCCTCGGTCCGGGCGATGGTGTCCGCATCGGTGCCGAAGCCGATGTACTCGGCGAACGTCCAGAGCTGGACGGAGATCTTGCTCGTCGGTATCCCTCGGCCGTGGCGGTCCGGAGGACCCGCGGACGCGGTGCTGACCACACCGAGGACAAGGCTGAGCGCGACCACCGTCGCGGCGACGAAGCCGCGCAGCATGCGGGCCCACGATCGGTTCATGGTTTCCATCAGGTGCTCCCGAGGCGCCACATCGTCGAACGCTCGACCGGCCATCCTTGCCCGCACGACGTTCGATCCACTCGCACCGTAACCGGCAGTCGCGCCGATGGGGAAGGCCTGTGGCGGACGGAGCGGCGCGCGCGGAGCGTGCGTCGATCAGTGAGGCTGCCGCCCCGGCGCCGGCCATGGGGCGTGCTCGACCGGTACCAGGGTGCGGGTCGTCGTCGGGATCTTCGGCGCCGACGCCGTCGCTGCCAGCGCGTCGAGGTACCGGCCGCCGAGCCAGGCGGTCGTCACGGTGCCGAGCTTGTAGTCGTGCGGATTCTTGTGCCACCGCGCATCGGGCTTGACCTCGTGGAGCCACAGCCATCGGCGCTCGAACCCGACGATCACGCCGATCCACAGCCCGGCGCGCTCGCGCTCCCGCTCGACGCCGATGAGGGGTCCGTGCTGCGCGAGCGTCCGGAGCATGTCCTTGGTCGTGTCGAGCTCGAGCCCGCTCAGGGCGACCGGCGGCCACGCCGGCTGCGCCCGCGCGAAGAGGGACCCGACGCCACGGTGGCGCGACACGGTGGCGACGTCGCGCACCCGCACCGCGATGTAGCCGTCGGCGTACCCGCCGTCGACGAACGACGCCACGAGGGCCCACTTCGCGCCGACCGCGAGGACGACGCCGTCCAGCGGGGTCGACCGTCGCAGCCGACGGGTGACCCGCACGAACGTCCCGGCCTCCTGGGCCGCGACGAGCCTGCGGCCCGGCTTGCCGCCCGCCCGCATCAGACGTTGAACCGGAACTCCACCACGTCGCCGTCGGCCATGACGTAGTCCTTGCCCTCGATGCGAGCCTTGCCGGCGGCGCGGGCAGCGGCGACGGAGCCGGCGGCCACGAGGTCGTCGAAGGAGATGACCTCGGCCTTGATGAAGCCCTTCTGGAAGTCGGTGTGGATCACGCCGGCGGCCTGGGGGGCGGTCCAGCCGCGGTGGATGGTCCAGGCGCGCGACTCCTTGGGGCCCGCGGTCAGGTACGACTGCAGGCCGAGGGTGTGGAAGCCGACGCGGGCCAGCTGGTCGAGGCCGGCCTCCTCCTGCCCGTTGTCGGCGAGCATCTCGCGGGCCTCGTCGGGCTCGAGCTCGACCAGCTCGGACTCGAACTTGGCGTCGAGGAAGATCGCGTCGGCCGGGGCCACCAGGGCGCGGAGCTCGTCCTGCATCGCGGTGTCGGCCAGGCCGGCGTCGTCGGTGTTGAAGACGTAGATGAACGGCTTGCTCGTCATGAGCTGGAGCTCGTCGAGGTGCTCGATGGTCTTGCCGCTCTGCGACAGGGTCTGGCCCCTCTCGAGGATCGCCTGCGCCTCCTGGGCGGCGGCGAGCAGGCCGGGGTCCGCCTTCTTGGCGCGGACCTCCTTCTCGAGGCGCGGGATCGCCTTCTCGAGGGTCTGCAGGTCAGCGAGGATCAGCTCGGTCGCGATGATCTCGATGTCGTCCTTCGGGTTCACCGCGCCGGAGACGTGCACGACGTCCGGGTCGGCGAACGCGCGCGTCACCTGGCAGATGGCGTCCGCCTCGCGGATGTTGGCCAGGAACTTGTTGCCCAGGCCCTCCCCCTCGCTGGCGCCCTTGACGATTCCGGCGATGTCGACGAACGACACGGTCGCCGGGAGGATGCGCTCGGAGCCGAACAGCTCGGCGAGCACCTCGAGGCGGGGATCGGGCAGCGGGACGACGCCGACGTTGGGCTCGATCGTCGCGAACGGGTAGTTCGCCGCGAGAACCTGCGCGCGGGTCAGCGCGTTGAAGAGGGTGGACTTGCCGACGTTGGGCAGGCCGACGATGCCGATTGTGAGTGCCACGAGAGACCAGTCTAGGTGGCGGGCCGACGAGGCCCCGGTCGCGCGCTGACATCGAGCGCCCGACCGGGGCCGGCGTCGCGCTAGGGGTGCTGCGTGCGGGACCGGACGATGAGGAGCAGTCCGCTGCCCACCAGGAGCGCGAGGGCTGCGGCCAGGCCGTAGACCTGGACGTGGTCGGCGCCCGTGGCGGCGAGCACGTCCGCCTCGGGCGCAGCGAGCACCTCCGACGTCACCTCGAGCCCGCCCGGGGCGGCCAGCACCTCGGGCACCTCGGTGGGGACGGTCGACGGGGTGGACACGGACGCGACCGCGACCACGCACTCGTCCGAGGGGCTCGGGAGGGCGTCGGCGAGCGCGTACGTCGTGCTCATGGTCGTGCCAGACGCGAACGCGTACCCGGTACGCGCCGAGGCGGTCAGGGTGTCCCCGTCCCACGACCAGGTCGTCGTGTCCGTGTCGGCCGGGGTGGCGGGCAGGACCGCACCGGACTCGCACGTCGGCGGCGTCGCCTCGGGGAACGTCACGTCGGCGAGCGTCGTCACGCACTTCTCCTGTGGGAGAGCGGGGAGCAGGTCGAACGCGACCACCATCGTCGTTCCGTCGTCGGACACCCCCGGACCGGCCGGGAACAGGTGGCCTGCCGCGGCCGTGAAGGTGATCTCGTGACGCGCTCCGCCGATGGCGACCACGGGCCCCGCGGCGGAGCTCACGACCGAGACGTCGCCGACGGAGCCGGCCGAGCCGCACGTCGGCGCGATGACCGTCACAGCAGCCGACGCGTCACGCTCGAGGCAGGGCGCCGACGAGACGAACCGCCAGTCGGCGAACAGTCCCTGGTCCTCCGGGTACGCGACGGTGCCGGTCAGCCGGCCGTCGGAGAGCACGGCGTCGATGTCCTCGCGGGAGCCGACGAGGCGGTCCTGCTGGTAGGTGACACCGCACACGGTGGGCTGGACCTCGCCCAGGCCGACGAGCGTCTGCGGGAGACCGACCGCGCTGAGCGTCGGGTCGGTCGGGGCGTAGTTGGGGGTCTGCCACGTGACCCAGACGTCGCACGTCTCGGCGGCACCGTCCTGCGAGGTGCAGGACGAGCCGAGGTCGGTCGTGGGCGTCGCCGTCGCAGGGCCGGCGAGGCCGATCAGGCCCAACAGCGCCAGGCACGTGGCAGCCACGGCCGCAACGATCTTGCTCATGGGTGTGTCTCCGGTTCGACTCTCGGGCCTCGGCGGTGGGCCGCCTCGTTGCTCGAGCGACAGGAGTTCCCGTGTCGTCACCAGCCCGCGAGCCGATGACGGACCCGACCATGACACGGCACCCCGGACACCACCCGCCGAGACCGGATGAGATCGACGGGATCCGCGGGTGAACCCGCGCAGCGGACCGGCAGGCGTCAGGCGAACGCGACGATGCGGCGCAGCAGGTCCGGCCCGGTGCGGTCGAGCGTGCGCCCGCCGATGCGTACGCCGATCGTGAGCAGCACCGACCCGAGCACCACGCCGACCGCCAGCGTCACCCAGGCGAGCGGGACCGACCCCCACCCGATGGCGGCCAGTGCGAGCACGATCTCGGGCAGGCACAGCGCCATGACCGCGAGCCACCCGCCCAGCTGGGAGACGACGGCCGACATCGACGCACCCTGGCGGGTCTGGAACGGGTTCTCGCCGGGCATCTGGACGGGGTAGACGACGAGCGCGGAGACGACGCTCGACCCGCCGAGCGAGGTGAGCAGCACGCCGAACGACACTCCGAGCAGGGCGGGGATCAGGGCGGCGCGGTCCGCGAGCAGTGCGGAGCCGACGGAGAGCACGACGACTGCCGGCACCGCGATCGCGGCGGCGGCGATGACGCGCCCGAGCCGGTCGGCGACGCCGCGCAACGGTGCGGCGACGTGCGTCCAGAACGCCGTGCCGTCGTAGGCCACGTCCGCCGAGATCCCCCAGCCCATGAGGTAGCCCGCGATCGGGCCGATGAGCAGGAGCAGCCCGCCGTCGGGGTTCACGAGGTAGAAGACGACGGCCAGCACGGGCACGATGGCCACCGCGAGCGCGTACCGCGGGTCGCGCGCCCAGTAGGTCAGGCAGCGCGCGGTGACGGCGCCGAGCGGGGTCGCCGGCAGGCGGTCGAACCAGCCCAGGCCGTGGCCGCGCGCCGAGACGCTCTGGTGCGGCGGGTTGACCAGGGCGTGCGCCAGCGCCCGGTCCCACACGAGGGCGACGACCACGACCGTGCCGACGGCGATCGCGAACCGGGCGCCGGCGAGCCCCCACTCGCCGTCGGCGACGCCTGCGGGTACCGCCCACACGGCCCCGAGCGGGGTCCAGGACAGGACGTCGGCAGCCTGCTCGACCATGTCCTGCGTGATCGTGGTGCCCGAGAAGAACCGCCCGAGCAGCGGGCCGATGACGATGATGGGCAGGATCGCGACCGCCGCCATGACCTCGCGGAACCGCCGCCCGCTGAGGATGCTCGAGGCCGCGGACGTGGTCGCCCGCGCGCCGACGACGCAGGTGGCCAGCGCGAGAACGACGCAGACGAGCCCCGCGACGAGGGCGGCCGGCGTGCGCCACCAGACGCCCGCCATCGACAGGACGGCCAGGGTGGTGACGACGCCAGGGATGCCGAGCAGCCCCGCGAGCGCGAGGCCGGTCAGCAGCGAGCGTCGCGGGATGGCGAAGGTGACGAACCGCGCGGGGTCGATCGTCGCGTCCAGACCGAAGGCGACCAGCGGCACCAGCCACCAGCCGAGCACGATCACCGACCCGAGCAGCACGGTGACCAGACCACGGATGTCGGGCTCCTGGACGCTCAGCACGGCCATGGACCCCACGACGATGGCCAGCGCCATGAGCCCGTAGAAGGCGCCGACGACGAGCCCGACGATCTGCCACGCGCTGCGCCGCAGTCCGTTGCGCAGCAGCGTCAGCTTCAGGCGGAGGAGGTGCGCAACCACGCGAGCCCCTCCCCGCCGACCCGACCGCCGACCAGGTCGACGAAGCGGTCCTCCAGGCTGCGGTCGCCGCGGACGTCGTCGACCGTGCCCGCCGCGAGCACGTGGCCCGCGGCGATGACCGCGACGTGGTCGCACATCCGCTGGACCAGGTCCATGACGTGGGAGGACACGATGACGGTGCCGCCGGAGCGGACGTAGGACGCGAGGATGTCGCGGATGTTCGCGGCGGAGACCGGGTCCACGGCCTCGAACGGCTCGTCGAGGACGAGCAGGCGCGGCGCGTGCACCAGGGCGCAGGCCAGCGCGACCTTCTTGGTCATGCCGGCGGAGTACTCGACGACGAGCTTCTGGGCGTCCGCGGTGAGGTCGAGCGCAGCCAGCAGGTCGGTCGCCCGCTCGGCGACCGTCGCGCGGTCCAGCCCCTGGAGCAGGCCGGCGTAGGTGATCAGCTGCTGGCCGGTCAGCCGGTCGAAGAGGCGGACGCCGTCGGGCAGGACGCCGAGCATCGCCTTGACCTCGACGGGCGCCGCCCAGAGGTCGTGCCCGTGCACCAGGACGGTGCCGAAGTCGGGCTGCAGCAGGCCGGTCGCCATCGACAGCGTGGTCGTCTTGCCCGCCCCGTTGGGGCCGACGAGGCCGTAGAAGGAACCGGCGGGGACGACGAGGTCGATGCCGGAGACAGCGATCTTGTCCCCGAACTTGCGCCAGAGGCCGCGCAGCTCGAGGGCGGCGGGTGCGGTCGACATCGGTCCACCCTAGGTGGCCGCACGTCGCGGCGCGGGACCTTCACCCGGATGCACCGTGCGATGTCAGAGGTGCCTGGGAGCGTTCGGGACATGGACACCGGACTGCTGCTGGGACTCGCGATCGGCGCCCTCGTGGGCGTGCTCGCCGGCTGGATGCTCGCCTCGCCACGGCTGCGCGCCGCCGACCTGGCGGCCGCGCGCGCGACGGCGCTCCTGGAGGCCGAGCGGCACGGGGCGCAGTCCCGGCTGGAGGACTCCGACCGGCTGGCGGACCAGTTCCGGTCCCTGGCCGCCGACGCGCTGGCGACGAGCACCGACCAGTTCCTCGCGCTCGCGCACCAACGGTTCGCCGCCGACCACCAGACGCAGGTCGGTGAGCTCACGCAGCGCGAACAGGCCGTGCGGGCGATGGTCGAGCCCCTCTCGCGCACCCTCGACCAGGTGCGGCTCGAGCTGTCGACGGCCGAGCAGGCCCGCGCGGCCGGGCAGGCGGCGCTCGGCGAGCAGGTCCGCGCGATGCAGCAGGCGTCCGAGCACCTGCGCGGCGAGACCGCGCAGCTGGTCACCGCGCTGCGGTCGTCGCAGGTGCGTGGGAAGTGGGGCGAGCTGCAGCTCAAGCGCGTGGTCGAGGCGGCCGGGATGCTGGCGCACGTCGACTTCGTCGAGCAGGACCAGGTGCGCACCGACGACGGCCTCCTGCGGCCGGACATGGTGATCAAGCTGGCCGGCGGCAAGAACGTGGTCGTCGACGCCAAGGTCGCGTTCCTCGGGTTCCTCGACGCCGCGCAGACGACGGACGAGCGCGTGCGCAGCGAACGGCTCGCGGCGCACGCGCGGCACGTCCGCGCGCACGTCGACGACCTGGCGGGCAAGCGGTACTGGGACCAGTTCGCGCCCGCGCCGGAGTTCGTCGTGATGTTCGTCCCCGCCGAGTCGTTCCTGCACGCGGCCGCCGAGCAGGACCCGCTGCTGATCGAGTACGCCTTCGAGCGCAACGTCGTCATCGCGACGCCGACCACGCTGCTCGCGCTGCTGCGCACCATCTCCTACGCCTGGCGGCAGGACGCGCTGGCCAGCAACGCGCAGGCGGTCCTCTCGCTGGGCAAGGAGCTGCACGGCCGGCTGGCGACCATGGGAGCGCACCTGTCCCGGCTCGGTCGCGCCATCGACTCGGCGGCCGGCGCCTACAACCAGACGGTCTCGTCGCTCGAGACGCGGGTGCTCGTGAGCGCCCGGCGCTTCGCGGACCTGCATGTCGTGGACACCGACCTGCCGACGCCCGACCCCGTCAACCCGCAGCTGTCGGCGGTGAGCGCGCCCGAGCTCGTGGCGTCGGCGGAGGAGCAGATCGTCATGTTCGACGGTCGCGCCGAGCGCGACGAGCGCGCCCTGCGCGAGCAGAGCGCGATCGCCCCGACGGACGCCTCGACCGCGTGATCAGCTACCGCGTGATCAGATGCGGTGGACGTCGATCGTCGGGCGGCCCTCGCGACGCGGGACCACGGGAGCCTTGCCGGCGGCCTTGAGGTCGGCGCGGAGCTCACGCGGCAGGGAGAACATGAGGTCCTCGGTCGCGGTGCGCACCTCCTCGACGTCGCCGAAGCCGTGCTCGGCCAGCAGCTCGAGCACGTCGCGCACCAGGATCTCGGGCACCGAGGCGCCTGACGTGACGCCGACGGTGGTCACCCCGTCGAGCCACGCGAGGTCGATCTCGGACGCCTTGTCCACGCGGTACGACGTCCGAGCACCGGCGTCGAGGGCGACCTCGACCAGCCGCACGGAGTTCGACGAGTTCGCCGACCCGACGGTGATGACCAGGTCGCACTCCGGCGCCAGCTTCTTCACCGCCACCTGCCGGTTCTGGGTGGCGTAGCAGATGTCGTCGCTGGGCGGGTCCTGCAGGTTCGGGAACCGCTCGCGCAGCCGGCGGACCGTGTCCATCGTCTCGTCGACCGAGAGCGTGGTCTGCGAGATCCAGATCAGCTTGTCGGGGTCACGGACCACGACGTCGGCGACGGCGTCCGGGGAGTTCACCACCTGGATGTGGTCGGGGGCCTCGCCGTACGTCCCCTCGACCTCCTCGTGCCCGTCGTGGCCGATGAGGAGGATGTCGTAGTCCTCGGAGGCGAACCGGACGGCCTCCTTGTGCACCTTGGTCACCAGGGGGCAGGTCGCGTCGATCGTCTGCAGGGACCGCGCGGCCGCCTGCGCGTGGACGGCCGGTGAGACCCCGTGCGCCGAGAAGACGACGCGGGCACCCTCGGGAACCTCGTCCGTCTCGTTCACGAAGATGGCGCCGCGGGCCGCCAGGGTCTCCACGACGTACTTGTTGTGCACGATCTCCTTGCGCACGTACACCGGGGCGCCGTAGTGCTCGAGCGCCTTCTCGACGGCGATCACCGCGCGGTCGACACCGGCGCAGTAGCCGCGCGGCGCGGCGAGCAGGACGCGCTTGCCGGTGCGGGCGGCACCGGCGGGCGCGCCCGAGACGAGGTCGGACGTCGTGGAGGTCACGGTCAGGAGTCTAGTTCGGCGCGCCCGGCGATCCCCGGGCGAACGGGCCACCGCGGCTGTGACCTGCACCCGACCCGCACGCTGTGCACACGAGCCGACGAGCCTGCGCGCGTGGGGCGCCGTGCTGTCGGTGGGATGAGGCAGGCTGGGCGCGTGAGCACCGGCCCCATCACCAGCCCGCCGGCCGCCGGTCCCCCGCCGCTGCGTGCCGCCGACACGACGCCTGACCGACCATGGCCCGTGCGGCACCTCGCGCCCAAGATCGCCGACTACATCGCGAAGATGCCGCCGGTGTGGGTCGAGGGCCAGGTGCTCAACCTCAAGAGGTGGAACACCCTCTACTTCCTCACGCTGCGCGACACCGACCTCGACATGTCCTTGTCGGTCACCGCGCCCGCGTCGGCGATCGACCGTCTGGCGGACAAGCTGGCGGACGGCGCGCACCTCGTGGTGCACGCGCGGCCGCAGTTCCACGCCAAGAAGGGCACCCTGACGTTCGCCGCCGACGACGTCCGGCTGGTCGGCCTGGGTGAGCTGCTCGCCCGGATCGAGCACCTCAAGGGCATCCTCGGCGCCGAGGGCCTATTCGAGCCGTCGCGCAAGCGCGCGCTGCCGTTCCTCCCCGCCGTGGTCGGCCTGATCGTCGCGCAGCAGGGCGACGCCGAGCATGACGTCGTGTCCAACGCCCGGGCGCGCTGGTCGGCCGTGCAGTTCGAGATCCGCCGCGTGACCGTGCAGGGCCCGCGAGCGGTGCCCGAGGTCAGCGCGGCGATCGCCGAGCTGGACCGCGACCCGCGCGTCGACGTCATCGTCGTCGCGCGCGGCGGCGGCTCGTTCGAGGACCTCCTGCCCTTCAGCAACGAGTCGCTGGTCCGCGTGGCGGCTGCCTGCCGCACCCCGCTGGTCAGCGCGATCGGTCACCACCTCGACACGCCGTTGCTCGACCTCGTCGCGGACCTGCGGGCCTCGACCCCCACCGACGCCGCCAAGCGGATCGTCCCGGACGTGAGCGAGGAACGCGCCCGCCTGACGCAGGCCCGCCTGCGCGCCCGCGCCGCCCTGGCCGCACGGCTGACCCGCGAGCAGACCGGTCTCGACCACTGGCGCAGCCGGCCGGTGCTGGCCAACCCGACCACGCTCGTCGACGTCCACGAGCACCGCGTCACCGCCCTCAGGGACAGCGCACGGCGCTCCCTGCACACCGCGCTCGTGCACGGCCGGGCCGAGGTCGCCGGCCTGGCCGCCCAGGTCAGGGCGCTGTCGCCAGCGGCCACGCTCGACCGGGGATACGCGGTGGTGCAGCGGGCCGACGGCCACGTCGTGCGGGACCCGGCCGAGGTGGAGACCGGCGACCCCCTGCGCATCCGCGTCGCCGCGGGCGAGCTCGCCGCCGAGGTCACGACGGCCTGACCTTTCCGCGGCCGCGTGCGCCCGCGCTGGGCCAGGACGAACCTCCGGCCCATGCTCGCGTGCTGGAGGGGTGCCGTTGGTGTGGGCGTGTCCTGGTTGACTGTGCTCGTGCCGAAGCCGTCCCCGTCCTCCTCGTCCGCCCCGCCCGACCCAAATACCGACGTGAGCTCCCTCGGCTACGAGGAGGCCCGCGACGAGCTCGTCGCCGTGGTCGCCCGGCTGGAGGCCGGTGCCGCGACGCTCGAGGAGTCGCTCACCCTCTGGGAGCGCGGCGAGGCGCTCGCCACGCGGTGCCAGGAGTGGCTCGACGGGGCGCGTGAGCGGCTGAGCGCCGTGCGCGACACCGCGACGAGCGCCAACGGCACGACGATCGGTGACGACGAGGAGACGCGATGACCCCGCCGACCGCCGAGCGCGCCCTCGTCGTCGGCGAGGCGCTCATCGACGTCGTCGCCCGACCCGACGGCACCCGTGCCCAGCACCCCGGGGGCAGCCCTGCCAACGTGGCGCTCGGCCTCGGCCGGCTGGGTCGGAACGTCGACCTGCTGACGTGGCTCGGCCACGACACCGACGGCGACCTGGTCCGGCGGCACCTGCGGGGCTCGGGCGTGCACGTCCTCGAGGGCAACCGCTCCGCGCTGCGGACCCCGCTCGCGACCGCGCACATCGGCGAGGACGGTGCTGCGACCTACGAGTTCGACCTCGCGTGGGACCTGCCCGAGACGTGGGACGAGGGGCCCGGGGACCCGGTCGTGGTGCACACCGGCTCGATCGCGACGGTGCTGCAGCCCGGCGGCGCGGCCGTCGCGAAGCTGCTGGGCCGTCGGCGCGCGACGTCGACCATCACGTACGACCCCAACCTGCGGCCGGCGCTCATGGGATCCCCCGCGCACGCGCTGCCGATGGTGGAGGCGCTGGTCCGGCTGGCCGACGTGGTCAAGGTCAGCGACGAGGACCTGGCCTGGCTGCACCCGGGCGTCGCGCCCGCGGAGATCGCCGAGGAGTGGAGCCGGTCGGGGCCGTCGCTCGTCGTCGTGACGCACGGCGGGGAAGGGGCGTTCGCGAGCACCTCGGCGGGCGCCCGGCTGTCGGTCCAGGCGCCGAAGGTGCAGGTGGCGGACACCGTCGGGGCGGGCGACTCGTTCATGGGCGGCCTGATCGACGGTCTCTGGTCGGCCGGGCTGCTCGGGGCCGCCCGTCGGCAGGCGCTCGCCGACGTTGACTCGGCCACCGTGCAGGCCGTGCTCGAGCGCTGCGCGCGCATCGCCGCGATCACCGTCTCGCGCGCGGGGGCCAACCCGCCGCGTCTCGCCGAGCTCGCCTGACGCACCGGGCACGGCTCAGGGGCGCGCTCGTAGGGGGCTCGCGATCGGCGCCCGGTCGGCTCAGGCGCGCGCCTTCTCTCGGGCCTGCGCGCGCTCCAGGGAGGCCTTGCGGTCGGCCTCGTTCTCGCGGTCGAGCGTCTCGGCGGCCGTACCGTCCCAGGTGAGGTTCTCGCCGCTCTCCGGGTCGAACACCATCATCCGGGCGGGATCGAACCAGAGGTCCGCATCGATGCCGTCCCGGATCTTCGTCTCCGACGGGAGGGCGACGATGAGCTGGGTGCGTAGACCCTCGCCGTCCAGGTCGCGATCGAGCTCCTCGAGCGTCGTCGCGACGTGGGGGTTCGTGTCGAACGGGATGTAGGCGTAGAGCTCGGAGCCGAGCCACTCCGTGACGTCGACGGGCGCAGAGAAGGAGACTCCGGTGCCCTTGCGGGCGTCCTCGAGCAGGGCGGCGTCCTCGAAGTGCTCGGGGCGGATGCCGACGATGACGATCTCCTTGCCCTTCAGCTTGGGGGCCAGGTCCGCGGAGATCGGCACGTCGGCGAACGGCAGCTTCATCGTCGACCCGCTGATCTCCCCGGGGAGGAAGTTCATGGGCGGCGACCCGATGAAGCCGGCGACGAACAGGTTCACCGGCTGCTCGTACAGACCACGCGGGCTGGCGACCTGCTGCAGCTCGCCCTTGCGCAGGACGGCCACCCGGTCGCCGAGGGTCATGGCCTCGGTCTGGTCGTGGGTGACGTAGACGGTGGTGGTGCCCAAGCGGCGCTGCATGCGGGCGATCTCGGTGCGCATCTGCCCGCGGAGCTTGGCGTCGAGGTTGGACAGGGGCTCGTCGAAGAGGAACGCCTCGGCCTCGCGGACGATCGCGCGGCCCATCGCGACGCGCTGCCGCTGACCGCCCGACAGGTTGGCCGGCTTGCGGTCGAGGTGGTCCTGCAGCTCGAGCGTCTTGGCGGCGAACTCGACCTTCTCGCGGATCTCGGCGTCGGTGAACTGCCCCTTCTGCAGGCGCAGCGGGAACGCGATGTTCTCGAAGACCGTGAGGTGCGGGTAGAGGGCGTAGTTCTGGAACACCATGGCCAGGTGCCGGTCGCGCGGGGCCTTGTCGTTGACCCGTGTGCCGCCGATCTGCAGGTCGCCGGCCGTGATGTCCTCGAGGCCCACGATCATCCGCAGCAGCGTCGACTTCCCGCAGCCGGAGGGGCCGACGAGGATGACGAACTCGCCGTCGGCGATGTCCAGGCTCACGCCTTTCACGGCGAGGAAGCCGTCGCCGTACTGCTTGACGATGTCCTTGAGGGTGATGGCGGCCATCGGATCTCCTTCGTGGGACGGGCTGCGAGGACGTCAGCCCTTGACGGCGCCCTGGGTCAGGCCGGACACGATCTGGCGTTGGAAGAGCAGGACGAGAATGACGACCGGGATGGTCACGACGATGGCGGCGGCGGAGATCGACCCCGTCGGCTCCTCGAACTGCGAGGCCCCGGTGAAGAAGGCCAGCGCTGCCGGGACCGGCCGGGCCCGGTCGGTCGAGGTGAGCGAGATCCCGTAGACGAAGTCGTTCCAGGCGATGAAGAACGCGATCAGCGCGGTGGTGAACACGCCGGGTGCGGCGAGCGGCACGATCGCCTTGCGGAAGGCCTGCCACGTGGTCGCGCCGTCCACCTGCGCTGCCTGTTCGAGCTCCCACGGGATCTGGCGGAAGAACGCCGCGAGGGTCCAGATGGAGATCGGGAGCGTCAGCGACAGGTACGGGATGATCAGCCCGAGCCACGTGTCGTAGAGGCCGATGTTCCGCCACAGGTTGAACAGCGGCGTGACGATCGAGATGACCGGAAAGATCGAGACGCCGAGCGCCGTGAGCAGGACCAGCCGCTTGCCCGGGAAGTCGAGCCGGGCGATCGCATAGGCCGCGAGCGTGGCGAGGACGACCGCGATGGCCGTGGCGATCAGGCAGATGCCGATCGAGTTGCGCAGGGACGACAGGAACAGCGTCTGCGCGGATCCGCCCGGGGCCAGGATCTGCTCGTAGTTCACCGTCGACCAGGTCTTCGGCCAGAACAGCCCGAGGTTGAGCTGGCTGGGCAGCTTGAACGACGTGGCGAAGATCGAGACGATCGGGAAGAGGGCGTACACGATGACGAAGATCGTGATGAGGGCCCAGGCCCACTTGGCCCTCGTCGACAGCTGCTTCATCAGCCTGCCCCCCTCGCGCCGCCGGCCAGATCGACCTTGAACAGCTTGACCGCGACCCAGCAGATCAGGATCACGCACAGAAAGAGGAGCACGGAGATCGCGGACCCGAGACCGATCTCGAGCCGTCCGATCGACGTCCGGTAGGCGAGCAACGACAGGACCTCGGTGCCGTTGGCGCCGTTCGTCATGATGAACACGTTGTCGAAGATCCGGAACGCGTCGAGGGCCCGGAACAGGACCGCCACCATGATCGCGGCCTTCATGTTCGGCAGGACCACCCGCGTCAGCCGCTGCCACCACGTCGCGCCGTCGACCTCCGCCGCCTCCTCCAGCTCGGTCGGCACCTGCGAGAGGCCGGCCAGCAGGAGCAGGGAGATGAACGGCGTGGTCTTCCAGATCTCCGACAGGATGATGACGAAGAGGCTGGTGCCCTGCTGGGCGAACCAGTTGAGGTCCGTGCTGATCCCGGGCACCCAGGCGAACCAGTGGTTGATGTACCCCGAGTTGATGTCGAACGCGTAGAACCACGCGAACGCCGAGACCACGGTGATGATCCCGTACGGCACCAGGATCGCCGTGCGCAGCAGGCCGCGGAGCTGGGTGATCGCGCGGTGCATGACCAGCGCGAGCGCGAACCCGAGGATCAGCTCGACCACCACGGTGACGACCGTGATGAACACCGTGACGCCGAGCGCCTGCCAGAAGAGCGGGTCGGTCAGGACCACCGCGTAGTTGCTCAGCCCCGCCCAGCGCTTGTCGTCGGGAGCCGTGAGCCGGAAGTGGAAGAGCGAGTCGTAGAAGGCCTGCAGGATCGGGTACAGCGTGACGGCCAGCATGACGACGAATGCCGGCCCCGCGAGCAGCCAGCCGAGCCGGGCCTCGGACCGTGACCGGTCGCTCCGCCCTGCCTTGGCCGCCGCGTCCCGCAGGTCCGGCGCCGCTCCCCCCGGGACCTGGGTCTGGACCGGCCCTGCCCCCGTCGATGCGGTGCTCATAGCAGCTGCTCCCCTCGCAGCACGGCGGTGATCAGGTCGGTCGACTCCTTGGGGGTGACCTCGGGGGTCACCGAGCTCGGTGGGTGCCAGGTCTGCTGCAGACCGGTCGACACCTCGTTGTAGTAGGGCGTCTGCGGGCGAGGGGCGGCGAGCTCCAGCGACTCCCGGATGACGTCAGCCATCGGGAACGCCTCCTTGACCGCCGGGTCGTCGTAGGACGTGGTGTTGGACGGCGGGTTGCCGTTCGTCGCGAAGTACTGCGCCTGGTGCTCGGGGGTGACGATGCACTCCGACGCCGCGAACGCGAGGTCGACGTGCTTGCTGAACGCGCCGATGCCCAGGTTGATCCCGCCGTAGGGGGGAGCCGACGGCTTGCCCTCGGTGACCTGGGGGTACAGCGCCCAGCCGATGTCGTCGAGGAGGGTCTGGTCGAGCGTGCCGTCCTTCACCCCGGCCTCGGTGGCGGAGTACACGAACGGCCAGTTCACCATGAACGAGCCCTTGTCCCCCTGGAACACCGACAGCGACGCGTTCTCGTCCTCTGTCGGCAGCCCGGGGCCGCCGAGGCCCTCCTTGCCGATGGTGCCGATGATCGTCGCGGCGGCCTCGCCCGCGGGCGTCTCGAGCCCGAGCTTGACGTCCTCCGCAGGGGCCTCGGGGTTCTCGATGATCTGGCCGCCGGCGGAGGCGACGAGCGCGTTGATCCACACGGTGAGCGACTCGGCCTTGGTGCCCTGGACTGCGAGGTACTTGTCCTGGTCCTTGGCCGCCTTCATGATCTGGTCCCAGGTCACGGGCGTGGTCGCCGGGTCGAGGCCCGCGGCCTTCGCCACCGACTTGCGGTACCAGAGCAGCTGCGTGTTGGCCCAGAAGGGCACGGTGACGAGCTCGTCCTTCCAGGTCGCGCCGGCGAGGGCGCCCTTGACCACGTTCTCCGTGACCTTCGCCTGGACGTCCTGCGGGATCGGGGCCAGGAAGCCGGGCTCAGCCAGCTCCGGGATGAACGGCGGGTCGAGGCTCATGATGTCGATGGACGAGTCCTTGGCGGCCAGTCGGCGGGCGAGCTGCTCGCGCTGCGCCGACGCGTCACGCGGGAGGACGGATGTCTCGATCGTGTACTGCCCGTCGGCGGCCTCGGTGCACTGCTTGGCGATCTCCGCCTGGCCCCCGTTGTCGGGGTTGATGTACCAGGTGAGCACGGGGGTCCCGGACCCGGATCCTGCGCAGGCTGCCAACGGAGCGACGAGCCCCACCCCCACCGCGAGGGCGAGCGCTCGTGTGCGTCGTCGCACGGAGCACCTCCGAACCGAGGCGTCGACGCCTCACACCTCAAGGGCTACACCCGTTCGGCCCATCCGCGCCACCGCTGGCACCCTTTCTCGCACGGTGAACGCTTCTCCCGGGCGGCGTCCCGACCTGCGACGATGACGCCGTGCCACGCCCCACCACTCCCGCCGAAGCCTGGACCGCGCTGCGCGAGGGGAACGAGCGCTTCGTCCGCGGCGAGATGCTCCACCCCTCCCAAGGTGTCGACCACCGCGCCGAGCTGAGCTCGTCGCAGCACCCGTTCGCCGTCATCTTCGGCTGCTCGGACTCGCGCGTCGCGGCGGAGATCATCTTCGACCAGGGGCTCGGCGACGTGTTCGTCGTCCGGACCGCCGGCCACGTGCTGGACACGACGGTCATCGGGTCGATCGAGTACGGCGTCGAGGTGCTGGGCGCGTCGCTCGTCGTGGTCCTCGGGCACGACAGCTGCGGGGCCGTCGCGGCCGCCACGACGGCGCTGACCACGGGCGAGCTGCCCACCGGGTTCGTGCGCGCGATCGTCGACCGCGTGATCCCGAGCATCGTCAACCTCGCGGGCGGCGGGCACGGCGCCCTGGACAGCCTGGACCCGGCGGTGCTGGGTCACGAGCACGTCAAGCACACGGTCCGGATGCTGCAGGGCTACTCGCGCTCCCTGGCCGAGGCCATCAGCGAGGGTCGGGTCGCGGTCGTCGGGCTCGAGTACACACTGGCCGACGGGACGGTGCACCTGAGCGAGGCCGCCGGCGACCTCGGCTGACGCCTCACGGCCACGGGTCGGCAGGCCTCGGCCGCGCACCCTCCTCGTCGTCGTGCGGCGTGCTCCGCTCGCGCCAGTACGCCGAACCGTCCTGCCGACGCCCGACCAGACCGCTCTCGACCAGGTCCCGCCGCAGCCGGACGGGGTCCTCGGTGAACGCGGACACCCGCTCCGTGAGCTCGACCTCGGACGCCCGCTCGCCGGGCGCGAGCACGCGCGAGGCCAGGTGCTCGAGGACGAGGGCGCGGTCGTCCTGGCGCCGGGGCGTGCGGACGAGGCGGCCGCGGTCGAGGAACCGCTCGGCGGGGCACGGGGAGGACATGCCGTCATGGTGCCCGGAGGCGCCGGGCGGCCGCACGCCGATTGCGTCACCTCGGGCAGGCCCACCCCGGCGCGTGCGGCAGGATGTTGGGCATGACTTCTGAGTTCCGCATCGAGCACGACACGATGGGCGAGGTGCGCGTCCCGGTCGACGCCCTCTACCGCGCACAGACGCAGCGGGCGGTCGAGAACTTCCCGATCTCGGGCAGTCGGCTCGAGCGCAGCCACATCGAGGCGCTCGCCCGCATCAAGAAGGCCGCGGCCCGCGCGAACGCCGAGCTGGGGGTGCTCGAGCAGGACGTCGCCGACGCCATCGTCGCCGCCGCGGACGACGTCGCCTCCGGTGCGCACGACGGCGACTTCCCGATCGACGTCTACCAGACCGGGTCGGGCACCAGCTCGAACATGAACACCAACGAGGTGCTCGCGACGCTGGCGACGCGACGCCTCGGGCGCGACGTGCACCCGAACGACCACGTCAACGCGTCGCAGTCGTCCAACGACGTCTTCCCGACCTCGGTGCACGTGGCCGCGACCGCGGGCGTCGTCCGCGACCTGATCCCGGCGCTCGAGCACCTGGCGGAGGCGTTCGAGGCGAAGGCCGTCGAGTGGGTGACGGTCGTGAAGTCGGGCCGCACGCACCTCATGGACGCCACGCCCGTGACGCTGGGCCAGGAGTTCGGCGGGTACGGGGCTGCCATCCGGTACGGCATCGAGCGGCTGCAGTCGGCGCTCCCCCGCGCCGCGGAGGTCCCGCTGGGCGGCACGGCCGTCGGCACCGGCATCAACACCCCGGCCGGGTTCCCCCAGCGCGTGATCGAGCTGCTCCGCGAGGACACGGGCCTGCCGCTGACCGAGGCGCGCGACCACTTCGAGGCGCAGAGCTCGCGCGACGGGCTGGTCGAGCTGTCGGGCGCACTGCGCACCATCGCGGTCAGCCTGACCAAGATCTGCAACGACCTGCGCTGGATGGGCTCCGGCCCGAACACCGGCCTGGGCGAGATCGCGATCCCCGACCTGCAGCCCGGCTCGTCGATCATGCCCGGCAAGGTCAACCCGGTGATCCCCGAAGCGGTGCTCATGGTCGCCGCGCGGGTCGTCGGCAACGACGCCACCGTCGCCTGGGCCGGCGCGAGCGGGTCGTTCGAGCTCAACGTGCAGATCCCCGTGATCGCCGCCGGCGTGCTCGAGTCCGTCCGGCTGCTGGCCAACGCGTCGCGGCTCCTGGCGGACAAGACCGTCGCCGGGCTCGTCGCCAACGTCGAGCGCGCCCGGGCGCTGGCCGAGTCGTCGCCGTCCATCGTCACGCCGCTCAACCGCGTCATCGGCTACGAGGCGGCCGCGAAGATCGCCAAGCACGCCGTCAAGCACGGCATCACGGTGCGCGCCGCGGTGATCGACCTCGGCTTCGTCGAGCGGGGCGAGGTCACCGAGGAGCAGCTGGACAGCGCGCTCGACGTGCTGAGCATGACGCGACCGCCGCAGGCGTGACACACGGACCCGGCCCCCATCTGGGAGCCGGGTCCGGTTTGCGTGAAGACTTCGTCGCGCCAGGCGCGACGAAGTCTCCACGCAGGCATCAGACCTCGGCGGGAACCGGGGCCGGTGCGGCCGGAGCGGAGGCGTGCGCCGGGCGGCCGCCCTTCATCGCGAGGCTGGCCGCGAGGCCCAGCACCAGCACGCCGACCGTCATCAGCATGGTCTGCGTGACCGCGGTGGCGAAGCCAGAGTGCACGGCCTGCAGCGCGACGTCCTGGATGTGCGCGGCCACGTCGGCCGGCACGGACGAGGGCAGCTGAGGCGCGGCGCCGTTGGCGAAGTTGCCGGAGGCGAACCCGTCGACGAACGGCTTGCGGAGCTCCTCCGGGAGCTGACCCGCCGCGTCCCGCGCGGCCGCGGGGATGGTGACGGCGAGGCGCGAGGTCATCATGGCGACGACCGCCGCGGACCCGATGACGCCACCGATCTGCCGCGTCGTGTTGAACGCGCCGGCGCCCGCACCGGCCGTGCGCCCGTCGAGACCCGACGTCGCCAGGTTGGCCAGCGGCGAGAACAGCGCGCCCGTGCCGATGCCGAAGAAGACCATGGGGAGCACGAGGTGCCACACGGGGGCGTCCGGCTGGACCGCGAGCGCGAGCCAGGTGATGGCGACCGCCAGGATGGCGAACCCGCTGCCGACGACCCACTTGCCGGCCACCCTGTCGGACAGCCGGCCCGCAAAGGGCGCGACGATCCCGGAGATGAGCGAGCCGGGCAGGCCCACGAGCGCGGCCTGGAGCGGCTCGAGGCCGAGGACCTCCTGGAGGAAGAGCGTGAACGGGAAGAAGATGCCGATCATCGCGAACGTCACGGCCCAGCCGGCCACGTTGGCCAGCGAGAAGTTGCGGTGGTGGAACAGGCTCAGCGGCAGGAGCGCGTCGCTGCCCCGGTGGCGCTGCCACAGCACGAAGCCGACGAGCACGATCACGCCCGCGCCGATGACGCCCCAGACCGTGACCGGGCCGGTGATGGTGCCCCAGTCGTACGTCGCGCCCTCCTGGACGCCGAAGACGACCAGGAACATGCCGACGATCGAGAGCAGGACGCCCAGGCCGTCGAACGAGCGGTTCGCCGTGGGCAGGGTGGGCAGCGTGCGGACGGCGAGGACCAGCGCGACGACGCCGACGGGGATGTTGACGTAGAAGATCCACTCCCAGCCGACGGTCTGGACCAGCAGGCCGCCCAGCACCGGGCCGGTGATGGTGGCGATGCCGGCGACGGCACCCCACAGGCCCATGGCCGACCCGCGCTTCTGCGGCGGGAAGACGCGCGTGATCATCGACATGGTCTGCGGCGTCATGAGGGCCGCGCCGACGCCCTGGGCCGCGCGAGCGGCGATCAGCAACGCGATCGACCCGGACAGGCCGCAGAGCAGCGACGTGAGCGTGAAGATGACGAGGCCGACGATGAAGACGGGCCGCGGGCCGAAGCGGTCGCCGAGCCGGCCGGTCACCAGCAGCAGCGTGGCGAACGTCAGCAGGTAGGCGCTGTTGACCCAGCCGACCGCCGTGAGGTCGGCGTCGAACGCCGTGACCAGCGACGGGATCGCGATGTTCACGATCGTGGTGTCGACCATGATCATGAAGAAGCCGAGGCACAGCGCGGGCAGGATGCTCCACGGGCTGCGGCCGTGGAGGTCGACGAGCGCGCGTGGCTGCTCGGTGGTGGAGCTCATGAGTTGTCCTTCGACGAGTGCGGGTGGGGGGAGGACGTGAGGGCGCGCTTGGCCTCGACGAAGCCGGGCGGGAACGGGCCGCCCCAGTCGAGGGCGTCGACGCGCAGCTCCTCGAGGGTGGCGTCGAGCCACGCGATCTCCGCGCGGAGCACGGCGAGGTCGTGCTCGGCGTCGAGGAGGTACCGGCGCGGTAGGCCCAGCTCCCGGACGGCCCCGTAGGACGCCTCCAGGCCGGCCAGGTTGCCCGTCTTGCGGTCGCGTCGACGCGTGAGCTGCTCGACGACGACGTCCGCAGGGAGCTCGTTGGCCTCGGCGAGACCGACGGAGAAGAGCGGGTAGGCCGGGTGCTCGTCGCCGAGGAGGCTGGCCACGCGCTCGGCGAAGGCGGCCCGGCCCGCGTCGGTGATCCGGTAGGTGGTGCGCTCGGGCCGCTTGCCGGTGCGGTCGGTGCCGACGGCCTCCACCAGCCCGTCGCGCTCGAGCCGCTCGACGCCGTGGTAGACCGCGCCGGGGTTCACCCGCACGATCCGGGTGTCGCCGCGCTCGACCAGGGTCTGGTGGAGCTGGTACGGGTGCATCGGCTGCTCGTGCAGCAGGGCCAGCACGAGCACCGCGACCGCCGAGAGCTCGGCCATGTTCACCCCTCCAGATCAACTATTCCGGCTGGAATATACCCTTGGGAGCCGGTCGTGTCACCTTTGGATCACGGTCTGCTGTGCGTTCGCGGAATCGCTCCCACACTTTCTTCTCACTCCCTTACGATCGGCCCACCGCACCGGTCCGTCTGCCGACCGCGCGCGCTCGGGACGAGGACGTCGAGAGGAGGTCGCATGGGCTGGAGCCTGCGCGTGCTGCGCCACCGCGCCGCCGCCCAGCGGACCCTCCTGGTGACCGTCGTCGCCGTCGCCCTCGTCGGCGCCTCCCTGCTGGGCACCTTCGCGCTGCTGCTCTACACCAGCGCGCACGGTGCCCTGGACACCGCCCTGGACCGCGCCCCGACGACCGCCACCGACATCGACGCCGTCGTCACGGTGGATGCCACGTCCGACCCGGCCACCGCGGTGGCCGCCGGCGAGTCGTTCCTGGACGACCTGCTCGACGACGTCCCGGCAACGCGCGGCCAGTGGCTCACGTCGCCCATGTACCGCCTGGTCGGGCAGGGCGACGGCCGCGTCCCTCCGCTCTCCTACCTGGCTGCCAACCCCCGGCTGCCGTCCGACGCCACCCTGCTCGCGGGCGCGTGGCCGACCGCTGCGACGGACGACCAGGGCCGCGTCGAGGTGGCCGTGCCGAAGGTCACGGCCGACGCGTACGGCTGGTCGCTGGGCAGCGAGCTGGCCGTGCAGAGCCTGGCGACACACGAGGACACCCGGTTCGTGGTCGTCGGCATCCACGAGCTGACCGGGCCCAGCAGCATCTGGACCCGGGACCTGCTGCAGGGCGCCGAGCACGACGCCAGCTACCCCGTCCCGGGCAGCTTCGGCTTCGTCACCACGGACGCGTGGGGTCCGTTCGTCGCGGACCCGGCCGCCCTCGACGGCGTCGGCGCCCTGGCGACCGCGGACCTCGTCGCCTCCCCGCACCTCACCGACGCGCCGGCCGGCGCGGTCACCGACCTGCGCTCGCGCCTGGACGACGCGCAAGCCTCGCTCACGGCTGCCGTGGACGGCGTCGCGGTCTCCGGCGCCTTCTCCTCGCACCTGGCCGAGACCATCGACGTCGCCGAGGGCAACCTCGCCGTCACCCGGGTCAGCATCGTGATCGTCGGCCTCATGCTCGTCGTGCTGTCCGTGACCGTCCTGCTGCTCGCGGCCCGGCTGCTGGCCGACCGGCGGGCGGCCGAGCAGACGCTGATGTCTTCTCGCGGCGCGTCCGGCCGCCAGCTGCTCGGCCTGGCGTCGCTCGAGGCGGCCGTGGTCGCGCTGCTCACCACGCTGGTGTCCCCGTGGCTCGCGGGGCTCCTCTTCGGGCTCATCACGTCGTTCGGCCCGCTCGAGCGGGCCGGGATGCACACCGACCCGGGCCGGCCCGTCTCGCTCTGGATCACCTGCGTCGTGGCGTCGTTCGTCCTGGCCGGCGTCCTGCTCGGGCCGCTCCTGCGACGCCGGGGCAGCGTCGTCGACACCGAGCAGCAGCTGGTCCGCCAGGACCGGCGCGGCGGCCTGGCGAGGTCCGGCGTGGACCTGGCGCTGGTCGCCGTCGCCGGGGTGGCGGTGTGGCAGCTGCAGACGTACCGCTCCCCCGTGCTGGCCGGCGCGCGACTCGACCCCATCCTCGTCGCGGCGCCGGCGCTGCTGCTCCTCGCCGGCGCGGTGCTCGCGCTGCGGGCGCTGCCGCTGGTGGCCGCCGTCGGCGAACGGCTCGCCGCGCGCGGCCGCTCGCTCGTCGCCCCCCTGGCCGCCTGGGAGGTCGGTCGACGGCCGTCCCGCGCGGCGGGCGCCGTGCTGCTGCTCACGCTCGCGCTGGCCGTCGGCTCCTTCTCGCAGTCGTTCCTTGCCACCTGGCGGACGTCGCAGGCCGACCAGGTCGACCTGCTGGTGGGCACGGACGTGCGGGTGAGTCGGCTCAACGGCGAGGCGATGGCGCAGTCGGACGTCGTCGCCGGCCTCGAGGGTGCGCAGGCCACGAGTGCGGTGGCGTTCCGCAGCGTCCGCTTCGGCGTGCCCACCGACGGCGAGGACGCCACCAACGCCGGCACGGTCAACCTCCTGGCCCTCGACGCCACGCGCGGCGGCGACCTGCTGCGCGGCCGCATCACGCCCGACTGGGGTCAGATCAGCGCACCGCTGGTACCGACGACACCCGACGGGGCGATCCCGCTCCCCGGAGCACCGACCTCCCTGCTCCTCGACGTCGACAGCTCCGTCACGCCTGCGCTGAAGGGCGCGCTGCTGGTCACGGTGGTGGTCGAGGACCCGTCCGGCACCCGCACGGCGTTGGTGCTGCCGGTCGTGCCGCTGGTCGGGACGACGCCGGACGTCAGCGTCCCGCTGCCCGCCGCCGTCGAGGGGCTGCGCCTGGTCGCGGTCGTGGCCCAGGGCCTTGCGGACGGTGAGGACTTCGGCGAGCGGTACGGCGGCCGGCCCGGCCAGACGATCGCGGTGGTCGTGAGCGTCGGGAACCTGCGGGTGGTCGAGCGGCCGGCCGGGGCGTCGGCCGACACCGTGACGCCCGTCCCCCTGGACGGCGCGACGTGGACGGGCAGCGCGCCCGCGACCGACCGCGGCCGGCGGGCGCTGGTGGTCACCGAGGTCGACGGTGGCCGCCTCAGAGTCAGCGCGCACCTGGACGCGGTCGGGCTGGTGTTCGGCGAGGCCCGGATGGCCGCGATGACGTTCGTGGACCCCGGCGTGGTGCCGGTGGTGGCGACGGACACCGTGCTGGCCGGCCTCGGGGCACAGGTCGGGGACACCGTGCAGCTCGATCTCGGCGGCGCACCCGTCCGCGTGTCGATCGAGCGCGAGGTCCCGTACCTGCCCGGCATGCCCCGCGGCGCCGGCATGCTGGTCGACCGCGACCTGCTGGGCCGGTCGGCGCTGCAGTCGGCGTGGACCGACCCGCTCCTGGACGAGTGGTGGCTGCAGGTGCCCGACGAGCACGCCGCCGCGCTGGCGGACCAGGTGGTGTCGGACGAGCTGGGCGTCCCGACCAGCCGCGTCGAGGTGCGGACGACGGCGATCGAGGGTCCGCTGCGCGTGGGCGTGCAGGCCGCGCTCTGGATCGTCACGTTCGCCGCGCTGGCGCTCGCGGTGGCCGGCTTCGCGATGAGTGCGACCGTCGCGGTCCGCACGCGGCGTCTCGAGCTCGCGCGGCTGCAGGCGCTCGGCGCGTCCCGCCCCTCGCTCGTGCGGTCGGTCCTGGTCGAGCACGTCATCCTCGGCACCCTCGGGCTTGCCGCGGGCCTCGCGCTCGGGGCCCTCCTCGCGTGGGTCGTCGCGCCCCTGGTCACGGTCTCCGCGACCGGTGGCCGGCCCGTCCCGCAGGTCGTCGTGCACTGGCCGTGGCCGGCCGAGGTCGCGCTGCTCACGCTCCTCGTCCTGCTCGTCGGCACCGCCGTGGCCCTCACGACGAACCTGCTCCTGCGCCGCGCGTCCGGCGAGCTCCTGCGGCTGGGGGACGAGCGATGAGCGTGACGACCACGCGTGCCGCCGTCGGGTGGCGGGCGGCGACCGCCGACGGGGTGCTCGTCGCGCGGCGGCGCAGCCGACAGGACGCCGGGCTGCTCACGCTCTCGGCGCTGCTGCTCGCGGTCACGGTGCTGCTCTCGCTCGTCGTGCCGCGGGTCGTGCTGCGGATGGCCGACGAGGGCGTGCAGCAGTCCGTCACCGACGCCGGCCGGACGGCGGACGTCGTCGCGACCATCGGCGTCGCGCTGGGCAACGCGGACGGCCGCCAGGACGACGCCGCGATCCTCGTCGCCAACGCCGCGGCCGGGATGGCCGACCTGCTGCCGCTGCCGGTGCGTGACGTCACGGACGCGCCCGTCACGGCCGTGGAGAGCCCGTCGGCGACGATCGACACCTCCGCCGGCCTGGTCGCGACGCGCCTCGTGCACGTGGCGTACGGCGCCCCGGAGCACGCCGGCGAGGACACGACCCCGACGGTCCGGTGGGTCACGGGCCTCGAGCCCCGGATGTCGCCGCCGCCCGTCCTGACGAGCACGAGCCCGAACGCCCTGCCGCCGGCCGACAGCCCGCGCCTGGTCGAGGTCGGCGTCTCCGCGTCCGCCGCACAGGACGTCGGGATCGCCGTGGGCGACCGGTTCGCGCTCAAGGGACCGACGCTCGGCGCCGTCGAGGTCGTGGTGACCGGCCTGTACGAGCCGCTCGACGCCGGCTCCCCGCTGTGGGCCGCGCAACCGGACCTGCTGGGCGAGACGCCGACCCCCGCCGAGGCCGCCGCCGTCGGCCGCGTGGCCCTGCTCCTGTCCGACGCGTCGCTTCCGGACATGCAGCTCGGGATGACGTCGCAGTCCGTCGAGACGATCGTCCGGTTCCCCGCGCTGCCCGGCGACCTGGCCGCCACGGACACCGACGAGATCGAGCGCGCCGTCGTCCAGCTGCTCGCCGACCCGACCGTGCTCACCGGCTCGGACGGGCACACCCCCGTGGTCACCACCGGGCTCGGCACGGTGCTGCTCGCGGCCGACGCGCGGCTGCTGGCCGGCACGGCCCAGGCCTCGGTGCTGCTGATCGGGCTGGCCACCGTCGGCGCGCTCGCGCTCGTGCTCGCCGCCCGCCTGCTCGTGGTGCGCCGCGAGACGTTCCTGCTCGCCGAGCGCGCCAGGGGTGCGTCCGTGGCCTCCGTCGTGGTGCGCGCCCTGGTGGAGAGCGTGCCGCTCGTCGTGCTCGCCGCCGCCGTCGGTGCCCTGGGCGCGTGGCTGCTCGAGCCCGACGCCCGCGGGTCGTGGACCATCGCCGCGGTCGTCGCCGTCGTGGCGGCGGTGGCGCCGGCGATCGCCGCCGGCGGGGTGGTCCGCGGCGCGTGGACGGGGCGCCGGCTGCCCGCCAACCGGGTGGACCGGGAGAGGCTGGTGCGCCGCCGGCGCGTCCGCCGCCTGACCGCCGAGCTGGCCCTCGTCGCGGTCGCCGCCGCGGCGCTGGTGTCCGTGCACGCGCGCGGGCTGCTGCAGACCACGACCGGCGGGGTCGACCTGCTGCTCGCGGCGACGCCCGTGCTGCTCGCGACCGCCGCGACCCTCCTCGTCGCCCGGGCCCTGCCACCCGTCCTGCGCGGCCTGTCCCGGCTCGCGACCCCCCGGCGCGGGCTGACCCCCGTCATCGCCACCGCTCGGGCGAGCAGCACCGCCGGCACCCGAGTCCCGCTGCTGACCCTCACGGTCGCGGTCGCTCTCGTCGTCTTCTGCGGGACGACGGCCGTCACCGTGCAGCGCGGCCAGCTCGCGGCGGCCGACATCGTGGTCGGAGCCCCCGTCCGCCTCGACGGCACGATCCCACCGGAGGCGCTCGACGCGCTGCGCGACGAGCCCGGCGTCACGGCCGTCGCGGGCGCCCTCGCGCTCGGCGGACGGACGTTCGGCAAGGAGAGCGGCGTCAAGGCGCGGCTGGTCCTGGTCGACGCGGCCGACCTCGCCGCGGTGCTGGCGGCCGCGGGTCGCCCGGTCGACGCGGGCCTCGCGGGCCTCGGCGACGGGACCGGGTCGCAGGTGCCGGCGCTCATCACGCCCGCGCTCGAGAGCACGGCCGCGCTGGTCCAGCCCGCGGTGATGGGCAAGACCGGGTTCGTCGACCTGCACGTCGTCGGCACGGCCCAGCACCCGCCCGTGGTCCCCGAGAAGGGGGACACCGCCCCGGCCGACACCGACGCCGTCGTGATCGTCGACCGCACGCGCTTCGAGGCGGCGACCGGGATCGACGTCGCACCCTCGACCGTGTGGGTCGACGGTCCGGGCGCCGTGGACGCCGTCCGCGCCGCCGGCCTCACCGACATGTCCGGGGTCACCGTCACCGAGCGCACCACGTGGCTCGACGACTGGCGCTCGTCGCCGCTGACCGCCGGGCTGCTCATGCTCCTGGTGGCGGTCGGCATCGCGCTCGCGGGCTACGCGGCCGTCGCGCTGGTGCTCACCGTGGTGGCGACGTCGCGCGAGCGCGGCCGCACCTTGTCCGCGCTGCGCACCCTGGGGCTCGACGCCCGGACCGCGCGCGCCATGACGTTCGGCGAGCTCGCGCCGCTGGCGATCGCGGCGCTGGTCGCCGGCACGGCCGTCGGCATCGCGGTGCCCTGGATGCTCACGGGGGCGCTCGGGCTCGACCTGGTCACCGGCGCGGCCGAGGCGACGACGTTGCAGGTCACGTGGGTCCCGATCGTGGGCGCCGCGGCGGTCGTGCTGGTCGCGCTGGCGGCAGCGGTGGTGGTCGAGTCGGCCGTGCGCCGGCGCGACCGGCTGGGTGAGGTGCTGCGGGTGGGCGAACGATGATTGTCCGACGAGGGAGGCACACGTGACCGTCACGGAGACCACGCTCGGCGCGCTCGAGGAGCGTGCCCAGCAGCGCACGGGGGCGTTCGGCGAGCACGCGCTCATCGTGTGCGACTCGTTGGTGCGCATCTACCAGTCGGAGGGGATCGAGGTGCAGGCCCTGCAGGGCCTCGACCTGCTCGTGGAGGACGGGGAGCTCGTCGCGATCGTCGGCGCCTCCGGGTCCGGCAAGTCGACCCTGCTGTCCGTGCTGTCCGGCCTCGACGTCCCGACCGCCGGGCGCGTCCGCGTCGGCCCGTGGGACCTCATGGCGATGTCGAGCGCCCAGCGCGTGGCGTACCGGCGCTCGATGGTCGGGTTCGTCTGGCAGCAGACCGCGCGCAACGTCGTGCCCTACCTCACCGCCACGGAGAACGTCGCCTTCCCCCTCGCCCTGTCCGGCGTCCGGCGCAAGGAGCGCGACCGCCGGGCCGCCGAGCTGCTCGAGGTGCTCGGCGTCGGCTACTGCGCGCAGCGACGACCGGGGCAGATGTCCGGCGGCGAGCAGCAGCGCGTCGCCATCGCCGTCGCGCTCGCCAACGCCCCGCAGGTCCTGTTCGCCGACGAGCCGACCGGGGAGCTCGACTCCGCGACCTCGCACGACGTCCTGGAGGGCCTGCGGACCGTCAACCGCGAGCTGGGCACCACGGTCGTCGTCGTCACGCACGACCCCGGCGTGAGCGAGCACGTGCAGCGCACCGTGGCCATCCGTGACGGGCGCACCAGCTCGGAGGTCGTGCGGCGCACCCACACGCGCGAGGACGGCACCGAGCACGTGGTGGCCGAGGAGCTCGCGGTGCTCGACCGCGCCGGGCGCGTGCAGCTGCCCAAGGAGTACCGCGACACGCTCAACCTGGTCGGTCGCGTGCGGCTCGCGCTGGAGGAGTCGCACGTGTCGCTGTGGCCCGACCGGCCCGTCCCCGCGCGCGAGGTCGGCGGCCCGCCGACGCCCGCGCCGTCCGTCGACGGCGCCGCGGCTCCCCGACCGCCCGGCCGTCACTCGGCGCCCGCACCCACGGCCGACGAGGCGACGCCATGACCGCCCGGCCGCCGCTCGGACCCGGATCCCTCGACGGCCAGGAGGCCTCCCGGTGACCACCACGACCACCACGACCACCACCCCGGCGGCGGGCGCCACCGACCCCGTCGTCCGCGTCGAGCACGTCGGCCGGACCTACGGCAGCGGCACGGGCGCGGTGCACGCGCTGCGCGACGTGTCGTTCACGATCCAGCCCGGCGAGCTCGTCGCGCTGGTCGGCCGCTCCGGCTCGGGCAAGACGACCCTGCTCAACGTCATCGGCGGCCTCGACCGCCCCGACGAGGGCCGCGTGGTCGTCGACGGGCGCGAGGTGTCCTCGCTCGACGAGGGCGGCCTGGTCGAGCTGCGTCGAGACGTCGTCTCGTTCGTGTTCCAGACGTTCGGCCTGGTGCCGGTGCTGTCGGCGGCGGAGAACGTGGGCGTGCCGCTGCGGCTGCGCAAGCTGCCCACCAAGGACCGCGAGGCGCGGGTCCAGCTCCTGCTCGACCTCGTGGGCCTCGGCCCGCACGCTCAGCAGCGTCCGGGCGAGCTGTCCGGCGGCCAGCAGCAGCGCGTCGCGATCGCCCGGTCGCTCGCCAACTCCCCGCGCCTGCTGGTGGCCGACGAGCCGACGGGGCAGCTGGACACCGAGACCGGCACGGCCGTGATGGCCCTCATCCGCGCGGTAGTCGAGGCCGAGGGCATGACCGCCATCGTCTCCACGCACGACCCGCTCATGGTGTCGCTGGCCGACCGCGTGCTGCACATCGCCGACGGGCAGCTGGTCGAGGGCTGATCCCGGTCAGGCAGGTCAGGCGGGCCTCAGGACCACGCGACCGATCGGGCTGACCCACGACGAGCCGGCGAGCGGGCTCTGGCGCGCGACCGACGTGTCGGCGTCGAGCGGCTCGGCGGCCCGCTGCGCGCGGGTCAGCGCCCAGCGGAAGTCGTAGACCCACGCCCTGCCGCCGGGCCGGAGCACGCGTCGGACCTCGGCCATCCCCGCGGTCGGGTCGACCCAGTGGTGCTGGCTGATCGTCGAGACGACGACGTCGAACGTGGCGTCGGGCCACGGCAGCCGGGCGACGTCGGCGACCGTGAACGTCACCGACGCTGGGGCGGACCCGACGGCCTGCGCGATCATCTCCGGGGACAGGTCGACCGCGTCGATCTCGAGGTCGGGGCGGCGCTCGGCCAGCAGCCGCGGCAGGGCGCCGGGTCCGGTGCCGACGTCGAGCACGCGCGCACCCGCCGGCAGCGCGAGGGCGTCGACGTCGCGGGCCACGCGCCGGTAGAGGCTCGCGGCGAGGTGGCCGGCGAACCGGCTGTACTGCGCGGGGTGGTGCACGAGACCGAACATGCTCTCGCGGGCGTGGTGCGACACGGTGCTCATCAGGCTCTCCGATACAGTTGTATGGCACAACTCTTAGGGAGAGGGTAGGCGCAGCAGTTGTACGACACAACCTTTCCGGACGACGACCTCCGCCGGTTCTTCCAGCAGCTCGCGCGCACCAGCGGTCTGCTGGAGGCCGTCCAGACGCCGCACGAGCACGCCGGCGTGCGGCTGTCGCTGTCCGAGACGTTCGCGCTCGGCGAGCTGGCCGGGACCGGCTCGCTCTCCCAGCAGGAGCTCGCCACCCGGCTCGGGCTCGAGAAGAGCACCGTGAGCAGGCTCGCCGCGGGGCTCGAGGGCCGTGGGTGGATCTCGCGCGAGCGGGACGCCGACGACCGTCGCCTCTACCGGCTGCAGCTCACCGCCGAGGGGCGCGACGTCGCGGACCGGGTCGGTGCCGAGCTCCGCGAGCACCACGGCCGCCTGCTCGCCCGGCTGACGGCCGACGAGAGACGGGCGCTGGCGGTGGGCCTGGGCGCGCTGGTGCGGGAGCTCGACGCGCACGCGCGTTCCTGAGACGCACGAACGCCCGGGACCCGACAGGGACCCGGGCGTTCGTCCGTGCGTCAGACCTCGATGCCCTCCAGCAGCTCGGTGACCAGCGCCGCGACCGGCGAGCGCTCCGAGCGGGTCAGCGTGATGTGCGCGAAGAGCGGGTGGCCCTTGAGCGCCTCGATGACCGCCGCGACGCCGTCGTGCCGGCCGACGCGCAGGTTGTCTCGCTGGGCCACGTCGTGCGTGAGGACGACGCGCGAGCTCTGCCCGATGCGCGACAGCACCGTGAGCAGGACGTTCCGCTCGAGCGACTGGGCCTCGTCGACGATCACGAAGGCGTCGTGCAGCGAGCGCCCCCGGATGTGGGTGAGCGGCAGGACCTCGAGGATGTCGCGGTCCATGATCTCCTCGACGACCTCCTTGGAGACCAGGGCCCCGAGGGTGTCGAACACGGCCTGCGCCCAGGGGTTCATCTTCTCGTCGGCGCTGCCCGGCAGGTAGCCGAGGTCCTGGCCGCCCACCGCGTACAGCGGGCGGAACACCATGACCTTGCGGTGCTGCCGACGCTCGAGCACGGCCTCCAGGCCGGCGCACAGCGCGAGCGCCGACTTGCCCGTGCCGGCCCGCCCGCCGAGGGAGACGATGCCGATCTCCTCGTCGAGCAGCAGGTCGATCGCGATCCGCTGCTCGGCGCTGCGCCCGTGCAGGCCGAACACGTCCTGGTCGCCGCGGACCAGCTGCACGTGCTTGTCGGCCGTCACGCGGCCGAGGGCCGAGCCGCGCGGGCTGTGCAGCACGACGCCGGTGTGGCAGAGCAGGTCGTTGGGGTTCGGGCTGCCCGCGGTGAACCCGGCGGGCACGTCGGCGAGCGGGATCGTCTCGTGCTCCCACAGGGTCGACATCTGCTGCTCGGAGAGGTCGAGCGCGTCCATCCCGGTCCACCCGGAGTCCACGGCCAGCTCGGCGCGGTACTCCTCCGCGCGCAGGCCCACCGCCGACGCCTTGACGCGCATCGGCAGGTCCTTGGACACGACCGTGACGTCCTTGCCCTCGGCCGCGAGGTTGGCCGCGACGGCGAGGATGCGGGTGTCGTTGTCGCCCAGCCGGAAACCGGCGGGCAGGACCATGGGGTCGGTGTGGTTCAGCTCGACGCGCAGCGTTCCGCCGTCCTCGCCCAGCGGGATCGGGGTGTCGAGGCGGCCGTGCTCGATGCGCAGGTCGTCGAGCATCCGCAGGGCCGCGCGGGCGAAGTAGCCCAGCTCCGCGTGGTGGCGCTTCGCCTCGAGCTCCGTGATGACCACGACGGGCAGCACCACGTCGTGCTCGGCGAAGCGCAGGATCGCCCGCGGGTCGGACAGCAGGACCGAGGTGTCCAGCACGTGTGTCCGACGCCCCTCGAGCGGCTCCTCGAGCGTCGTGGACTCGGTGTCGTGCTGCGCGTTGCTGACCACGGCAGGCTCCCTCCGGCGCTACGTGCGCCGCGACGGGCACCGGACGCCGGCGTCCTGCCAGAGCAGGACCACGCACCGACGAACGGCGACGGGACGGGGGCGGTCGGCCGAGGGCCGGATCCGGCCCACCTCCCGGAGCAGATGCTCCATGGGCTGGCCTCCCGGGGACGGCGGTCGCCGTCCTCTACGCCGGAACATAAGCCCGCCGCGGAGCGCCTCGAGGGAGGCACGCGAAGGTGTAACACGGTGTTCACCTGGACGATGGCCGACACCCGGCCGGCCCGGATCACCCGCACGCCGCGGACCCGCAGGTGGGAGCCGCGGAGGCGGTCCGAACGGCCGTCCAGGTCCGTCGGCGACCCCGGAAACATTTCGCCCGCTGTCCCGAGCGCGGCGTGTCGGCGCGGGTGACGACGGGGCAGGGCCGGGCGTCAGCGCCCGCCGCGACGCTCCCGGGCGGCGTACGCGCGGACCGCGCGCAGGAAGTCCACGCGCCGGAAGTCGGGCCAGTACGCCTCGCAGAAGTAGAACTCCGAGTGCGCGCTCTGCCACAGCAGGAAGCCGCCGAGCCGCTGCTCGCCCGAGGTCCGGATCACGAGCTCGGGGTCGGGCTGACCCTTCGTGTAGAGGTGCTCCGCGATGTGCTCGACGTCGAACGCCTCCGCGAGCTCGTCCAGGCTCGACCCGGCGTCCGCGTGCTCGCGCAGGAACGACTTCACGGCGTCGGCGATCTCGCGCCGCCCGCCGTACCCGACCGCCACGTTGACGTGCAGGCCGACGACGTCGGCGGTGGCCTCCTCCGCGGAGACCAGGGCCTTGACCGTCTGGTCCGGGAGCAGCTCGAGCGCGCCGACGGCCTGGATGCGCCAGCGCCCCGTCGCCGCGAGCGACCCGACCGCGTCCTCGATGATGCCGAGGAGCTGCTCGAGCTCGTCGGCGCCGCGCGCGAGGTTGTCCGTGGACAGCATCCAGAGGGTGACCACCTCGACGCCGATGTCCTCGCTCCACTCGAGCAGGTCGGCGATCTTGTCGGCCCCCGCCTGGTGCCCGTGCCGGGTGGACTCCCCCACGCTGCGCGCCCACCGGCGGTTGCCGTCGAGGATGACCCCGACGTGCCGCGGGAGCCCGTCCTTCGGGAGCGACGCCGCCAGCCGGCGTTCGTAGAGCCCGTAGAGCGGGTGGGGCAGACGCACGCGCACTCCTTCGACCGGGCGACGGGAACCCGCTCACCGTACTCGTCGCGGACGGCCCCGCGGACCCCGTCCGCCGACGAGCGGGAGGCCAACCTGGGACGCGCCCCCGTTGGGTCCGACGGGCCGCGCGCGGTACGTTCCAGAGGGCGCCGACGAGCGCCGCACCGACCGCGTCACACCGGGTGCGCCACGGTCGACACCTCTACCTACGGTGTCGTAACCTACGGTCTCGTAGGTTACCGCTGACGAATCGAGACCCGTCCATGAGCTCCTCTCCCGCGCCCGCCCCGGGAACGTCCGGTGCGCAGCCCGCGGCCCCGTCGACCACGGTCACCGGGGAGCTCACCGAGGAGGCCGGCGGCATCGTCGAGCGCGTCGCGGACTCGGTCAAGCCGCACCTGCGTGGCTGGATCCACGCGGGCGTCTCGCCCTTCGTGCTCGTCGCGTCGATCGTGCTCGTCGTGCTCTCGCCGACGCCCGAGGCCAAGTGGTCCACCGCCGTCTTCGGGCTCACGGCCGTCATGCTCTTCGGCACCAGCGCGTTCTACCACCGGGGACACTGGTCGCCGACGACCGCCGGCGTCCTGCGACGCCTCGACCACACCAACATCTTCCTCATCATCGCGGGCACCTACACGCCGCTCTCGGTGCTGCTGCTGCCCGCCACCACCGCCCGCGTGCTGCTCATCGTCGTGTGGTCGGGCGCCCTGATCGGGCTGCTGGCCCGCGTCTTCTGGCTCGGCGCGCCCCGCTGGGTGTACGTGCCGGTGTACGTGGCGCTCGGGTGGGTCGCCGTCTGGTTCTTCCCGGAGTTCTACCGGGCGGGCGGCGCCGTCATCGTCGGGCTCATCGCCGGCGGCGGGCTCGCGTACACGCTCGGCGCGGTCGTCTACGGCACCAAGTGGCCCAACCCGAGCCCGCGCTGGTTCGGCTTCCACGAGATCTTCCACGTGCTGACCGTCATCGGGTTCACGTGCCACTACATCGCGGTGTCGATGGCCTCGTACGGCTCCGCCTGACCCCGTCAGGCGACCGGGACCACCGTGTAGCGCCGGTTGGCCAGGGACGGGTTCTGCTCCCGGACGCGGAGCAGCGCGGCACCGTCGAGGTCCACGGTGCGGACCTGCGGCTGGTCGTCCAGCTCGAGGCCGACCACGCCGTCGGGCGCCACGACGATCGAGCGGCCCGTGACCCCCTTGCCGGCCTGCCCGACGGCGACCACGGCGGCCGTGTTCTCGATGGCCCGGGCGATCGCCAGGGTGCGCCAGTGCATCGCCTTGAGCTCACCGGCGGCCCACGCGGCAGGCACGACCAGCACCTGGGCGCCGGCATCGACCAGCCGGCGGGCCGACTCCGGGAACCGCAGGTCGTAGCAGGTCAGCACGCCGAACCTCAGTCCGCCCACGTCGAGCACGAGCGGCGGCGCGTCGACCGGACCGGGGGCGAGGCGGTCCGACTCGCGCTGCCCGAACGCGTCGTAGAGGTGCACCTTGCGGTACACGCCGATCAGCGCACCCGTGCCGTCGACCGCCACGACCGCGTTCACCGCGCGCGGGTCGTCGCCGTCGGCGGGGAGCGTGACGCCCGCCAGCACCGCCACCCCCGTCGCGGCCGCGCGCGTGCGCAGCATCGCCACGAACGGCCCGTTCAGGGGCTCCGCGTGCTCGACGCCCACGCCGCGCGGGTCGAAGCCCGACGCGTACTCCGGCACCACCAGCAGGTCCGCCCGCGTGCGCGCGGCGATGTCGAACGCGTCCTCGACCACCTGCCGGTTGGCGCCGTGGTCGTCGCTGACCCGCAGCTGGGCGACGGTCACCCGGACCGACGGCCGCACCGGCGGCTCGGGCGCGGCACTCACCGCGGCCCAGCCCCGCCGGCTCCGTCGGTCGGGGCGTCCGGCCGCTCGGGCGCGTCGCCCGCAGCACGGGGGCGGGACGTCCGCGGCCCGTCGGTCGTCGAGTCGCGCTCGGGCTCGTCAGGCAGGTATCCCCACGGCGCGACCTCGACGTCGGCGTCGACCTCCGAGTCGGGACCGGCCGCACCGGCGTCGACCAGCCCGAGGTCCGCGTGCGGGCCGTCGGTCCGGTCGTCGTCGTCGTCGAGACCCAGCTTCTTCGCGCGACGGTCGACCACGCGCAGCTGCTTGGTCAGCGACAGGAACAGGAACACCAGCGCGACGGCGAGCAGGAACGTGAACACGAACCCGAGGAACCCCGGCGAGCCGACGGGGCTCCCGTCGATGTTGACGTCCGACGGCGACGGGCTGGGGGCCGGCGCCGCCGTCAGCAGGGCGGCGATCATGCGCGCAGACCGGCGAAGAGGTCGTCCTCGGGCAGCGTCACGGGCACACGCGAGGACGCCAGCTCGTACTCCTCGGTGGGCCACTGGGCGATCTCGAGCTCGCGCGGGATGGCGAAGAAGAAGCCGTCGGGGTCGATCTGCGTCGCGTGGGCGCGCAGGGCGTCGTCCCGCTGACCGAAGTACGCGGAGCACTCGATGCGCGTGGTGACCTCGCGCTCGGGGATCTCGCGGGCCTGTCGGGAGTCGATCCAGTCGCCGAACGGCGACTCGCGCCCCGCGGCGACCAGGGCGTCGTGCACGGCGCGCATGCGCACGAGCGAGAAGCCGTGGTTGTAGTACAGCTTCGAGGGCGTCCAGGGCTCGCCTCGGCCGACGTAACGCTCGGGGTCGCCGGCCGCCTCGAACGCCTCCACCGAGACCCGGTGGCACATGATGTGGTCCGGGTGCGGGTAACCGCCCGACGGGTCGTACGTGGTGATGACATGGGGCCGGAACTCGCGGACCAGCTGCACCAGCGGGGCCGACGCCTCCTCCAGCGGGACCAGCCCGAAGCACCCGTCCGGCAGCGGCGGCAGCGGGTCGCCCTCGGGCAGGCCGGAGTCGACGAAGCCGAGCCACCGGTGCTGCACGCCGAGCGCGGCCGCGGCGGCCGCCATCTCGTGGCGCCGGTACTCGCGCATCCCGTCCAGGCCGCCGTCGACCGGCGGGTGCTGCGTGTTGAGCACGTCACCCCGCTCGCCGCCGGTGCACGAGACGACGAGGACGTCGACGCCCTCGGCCGCGTACTTCGCCGTGGTCGCTGCACCCTTGCTCGACTCGTCGTCGGGGTGGGCGTGCACCGCCATCAGGCGCAGCCGCTCTCCGGTCACCTCGGGCCTCCCGTCGGTCGCCCGCCGGGGACCGCGGACGCGGACACGCTCGGCACGGGCGGGTGGTTGGACGAGAGACAATGATCGCGCACGCGGCGGCCCCGTCGCGCCACCGTCCCGCGGCACCCACGCGTCCGCGCTCGACCCCGCGCTCGACCGACCGAGGAGCTCCGTGACCGACTCGCCCGCCACCCGACCTCCGGCCGGGCGCTACGGCCCCGAGCCCACGGCACGGTCGGCCCGGCGCGGACGCCTCGGCCTCGTCGTCGCGGGGGTGCTGGGCGTCGCCCTGGTGATCTGGATCGGGCTCAACCTGGCGGGTCAGCCGGTGTCGTGGAAGGACGTCGGCTTCCACGTCCAGGGGCCGCGCGCCGTCGACGTGACGTTCGAGGTGACCAAGGCGAAGGAGGCCACCGTGACGTGCACCGTCACCGCGCTCTCCGAGTCCTACGCCGAGGTGGGCGTGCGCAAGGTGGACGTCGGCCCGGCGGACACGGCCACCCGGCGGGTCACGGTCACGGTGCAGACCACCGAGCTCGCGGTGAGCGGCACGGTCGAGCGCTGCGACCTCGTCGACGGGCCGTCGTCGGCCCCCTGACGCACCCCCCGAACGGGCGACGGCCGGCACGCCGAGGGCCCTCGCGACGCCTCGTGCGGGGTGATTCTGGGCCTCGGTGCGCCCGCCCTTGCTATCCTGGTCGTTTCAACGCCGCCCCGGTCCGGCACCACCACCGGTCGACGTGACCGAGAGGAAACGGCGGAGCACCCCTTCAGTACCCCGATCGTGGACGTGTCCCTGGATGCGTCCGCCCGACCGGACTGCCGAGCGCACGCCCCTGCGGCGCAGACACCGGCACGTCCGGCACACACGCAAGGAAAGGAGCGATCGTGACCGATACGACTGCGGCCACATGGCTGACCCAGGAGGCCTACGACCGCCTCACGGCTGAGCTCGCACGCCTCGAAGGAGAGGGCCGCGCCGAGGTCACCGCCCGCATCGCCGCCGCGCGCGACGAGGGCGACCTCAAGGAGAACGGCGGCTACCACGCCGCGCGCGAGGAGCAGGCGAAGCAGGAGGCCCGCATCCGCGAGCTCAAGGAGAAGCTGCGCAACGTGCAGATCGGCACGCCCAAGGACGACGGCATCGTCGAGCCCGGCATGGTCGTGACGGCCGTCGTCGCCGGCGACGAGATGGTCTTCCTGCTCGGCTCGCGCGAGATCGCGGGGACCTCCGACATCGAGGTCTTCTCCCCGACGTCCCCGCTGGGTGCGGCCATCAACGGCCACAAGATCGGCGACTCGACCACCTACACCGCGCCCAACGGGCGCGAGATCCCGGTCGAGATCACGGACGCGAAGCCCTTCGCGGGCTGACCCGCCGCACGCCCGAACGAGGCGCCATCCCCGCGGGGGTGGCGCCTCGTCCGCGCTGTCCCCGCGGGGGTGGCGCTCGTCCGCTGTCGACGCAGGGATGGGTGCAGGATCGGGCGCCCCGTGGGCCACCAGTCCTGCACCCATCCCTGCACCGATCCGGTCGGGGACCCGTGGCGGCGAAGGCCGTCAGTGGTTGGTGAGCCGGTAGCCGGCGCCGCGGAGCTGCTGGACCACGTAGTCGCAGTGGTCGGGCCCCTTGGTCTCCACCTGCACGACGATGGCCACCTCGTCGAGTTGCAGGTCGCCGACCGTCCGCGCGTGCGACACGTGCATGACGTTGCCGCCGGTGTCCGCCAGCGCGCGCAGCAGGTCCGCGAGCGCGCCCGGGGTGTCGTCGATCCGGACCTGCAGCTGCAGGAACCGCCCGGCCGAGGCGAGCCCGTGCCGGACGACGCGCATGAGGACGAGAGGGTCGATGTTGCCGCCGGACAGGATCGCGACGACGGGCCCCTCGAGGTCGCCGACGCCCGCCATGAGCGCGGCCACGGCGGCGGCGCCCGAGGGCTCGACCAGCATCTTCGCGCGCTCCGCGACGAGCAGCAGCGCCCGGGAGAGGTCCTCCTCCGAGACGGTCCGGACCTCGACCTTGTGCGAGGCCAGGATCTCGAACGGGACGCTGCCGGGCATCCCCACGGCGATACCGTCGGCCATCGTGCGCAGCTCGGGCGCCGCGATCGGGTGGCCGGCGGCGAGCGAGGCCGGGTAGGCGGCAGCCCGGGCGGCCTGCACGCCGATCACCCGGACGTCGGGCCGGAGCTCCGCGAGCGCCGCGACCACGCCCGCCGCGAGCCCGCCCCCGCCGACCGGCACGACGACCGTTCTGACGTCCGGCACCTGCTCGGCGATCTCCAGGGCGATCGTGCCCTGACCGGCGACGACGTCCTCGTGGTCGAACGGGTGGATGAGGATCGCACCGGTGCGGTCCGCGAACTCGCGGGCGTGCACGAGGGCGTCGTCGACGCTGGTGCCGACCAGCTCGACCCGGGCGCCGTAGTCCCGCGTGGCCGCGATCTTGGGCAGCGCGGCGTCGGCGGGCATGAAGACCACGGCGGTGAGGCCGAGGATCCGGGCCGCCAGGGCGACGCCCTGCGCGTGGTTACCCGCGCTGGCGGCGACGACGCCGCGCGCCTTCTCCTCGTCCGACAGCCGCGCCATCCGGACGTAGGCGCCGCGCAGCTTGAACGAGCCGGCCCGCTGGAGGTTCTCGCACTTGAGCCACACCTCGGCGCCGACGACGTGCGAGAGCGCGCGGCTCAGCTGCACCGGGGTGTGGTCCGCGACGCCCTCGAGCATCGCGGCGGCGGCGCGGATCTCCGCGAGCCCGGTCATCGCGCGTCCGGCGTGGACGGGCCGTCGGCGTCGTCCGTCGACGAGGCATCCCGGGTCAGCGGGGCGTCGTCGGTCGTCGGGGAGTCGTCGGCACCGCCGTCGGCGTCCACGATGGCGGGACGCTTGTCGTCGGCCTCGGCCTGCGTCGCCACCCGCTCGGACGTCGCCTCGGCCACCTGCGCGATCGCGCGGTCGAGCACGGGATGCCCCCGCCCGCGCACGGGCACGTGGTCGTCGGTGCCCAGCTGCGGGAACTTGTCGTGCCCGTGCAGGTAGAGCATCACCGTGTTGATCGTCGCGACGAGGGGCACGGCGAACAGCGCGCCGACGATCCCGGCGACGAACGACCCGGCGGCGACGGAGAGCAGCACCGCGACGGGGTGCAGCGACACCGCGTGACCCATGAGGAACGGCTGCAGCACGTGCCCCTCGAGCTGCTGCACCAGGATGACGACGACGAGCATCCAGATCGCCGACGCCGGACCGTTGGAGACCAGGGCGACGAGGATCGCGACCGAGCCCGTGACGACGGCGCCGACGATCGGGATGAACGACCCGAGGAACACCAGCACGGCCAGCGGGAGCGCGAGCGGGACCTGCAGGATCGCCGCGCCGAGCCCGATGCCGACGGCGTCGACGGCGGCGACGAGGATCTGGGTCCGCGTGTAGGCGCCGAGCGTGACGAGCCCGCGCCGGCCGGCCTGGTGGACGTGCTCACGCGAGCCGCGCGGGAGCAGCCCGACGACCCACGCCCAGATGGAGCGGCCGTCGAGCAGGAAGAAGAACGTGCAGAAGAGCGCGATCAGCGTGCCGGCGGCGACGTGCGCGACGGTCGTCGTCGCGTGCAGGGCGCCCGAGACCAGCTCGGAGCTGCCTCCGCTCAACGACCCCTGGATCTTGTCCAGCCATCCGGAGATGTCGGTGGTGGTGAGCTGCAGCGGACCCTCGGCCAGCCAGGTGGTCAGCTTGTCGATGCCCTGCGCCGCCTGGTCCCACAGCTGGCCGAACCCCTTGACGATCGACCGGCCGGCCAGCGTCAGCAGGCCCGCCACGACGACCACGAGCCCGACGAGCGCGACCCCGACGGCCGCCACCCGCGGCATCCCCGTCCGGCGCTGCACCCAGCCGACGAACGGCGCGAGCAGCACCGTCAGCAGCAGGGCCACCGCGATGGGGACGACGACGACCTTGAGCTCGTTGAGGAGCCAGAGCAGCACCGCGAGCGCGGCGCCGATGAGGAGCAGCCGCCACGACCACGCGGCGGCGTTGCGCACCGACGCGGGGACCGACTGCCCGTCGGCCGCCCGCACGACCCCGGTCGCTGCGGGGGCGCCGGTCGTCGCGGGGCCGGTCTGCGGGCGGGACGCGCTCACGCGTCGCGCCCGGCGGCCAGCGCTGCCTCGACGTCCGCGATCAGGTCGGCGACGTCCTCGATGCCGACCGACAGGCGCACGAGGTCGTCGGGGACCTCGAGCTCCGTGCCGGCCACCGACCCGTGGGTCATCTTGTGGGGGTGCTCGACCAACGACTCGACGCCGCCCAGCGACTCCGCGAGCGTGAACACGTGGGTCGCCGCGCAGAATGCCAGCGCCGAGGCCTCGCTGCCGGTGCGGAACGAGATCATGCCGCCGAACCCGGTCATCTGACGCTTGGCGACCTCGTGGCCCGGGTGGCTCTCCAGGCCCGGGTAGATGACCGACGTCACCGCGTCGTGCGCGGCGAGGTGCTCGGCGATCGCCGTGGCGTTGCTGACGTGCCGGTCCATGCGAACCGCGAGGGTCTTGAGTCCGCGCAGCGTCAGCCACGCGTCGAACGGCCCCGCGACCGCGCCGGACGCGTTCTGGTGGAAGCGGACGGCGTCGGCGAGGCTCGTCGTCCCCGTCGGCCCGTCGAGCCCGACCGGCAGCTGCGAGCCGTCCGCGACCACCAGGGCGCCGCCGACGACGTCGGAGTGGCCGCCGATGTACTTCGTCGTCGAGTGCACGACGACGTCCGCGCCGAGCGCGAGCGGCTGCTGCAGGTAGGGCGTCGCGAAGGTGTTGTCGACGACGAGCAGCGCCCCGGCCGCCCGCGCGTGCGCCGCGAGGACCGCGATGTCGGCGATGCCGAGCAGCGGGTTGGTCGGCGTCTCGACCCACACGACCTTGGTCCGGCCCGGCTGGATGGCCGCGAGGACCGCGTCGGCGTCGGAGAGGTCGACGGGCGTGTGCTCGATGCCCCACGGGCCGAAGACGCGCGCGATCAGCCGGTACGTGCCGCCGTACGCGTCGTTCGGGATGACGACGTGGTCGCCCGGGCGCAGCGTGGCGCGCAGCAGCGTGTCCTCGGCCGCGAGGCCCGACGAGAACGCGAAGCCGGCCGAGCCGCCCTCGGCGGCGGCGAGCGCCGACTCGAGCGCGGTGCGGGTCGGGTTGGCCGAGCGCGAGTACTCGTACCCGCCCCGCAGGCCGCCGACACCGTCCTGCTTGTAGGTCGAGGTCGCATAGATCGGGGGGACGACCGCCCCGGTGGTGGGGTCCGGTTCCTGACCTGCATGGATGGCGCGGGTCGAGAAGCCTGCGGAGGACCAGTCGTCGTCGTGGGGGTGCGCGTGGTTCGTCACGCCTCACAGGCTAGGCGCTGGGGACGCCGAGGCCCTGTCGGGCGGTTCGGTGCGCCCCGGGTGCGCTCCGGGTCATGCGATGGTGCGCTCACAGTCTGGTATTGGTTCGGTCAAGGAATTCCCACGTCTTCGGGAACAGGAGGAGGGTGGGTGCCGTTGACATCGCCGGGAGGACCCAGGTGACCAACCGGGCTCCCGGAGAGGAAACAGAGTCATGAGCTGGCTGTTCGGATCCGCACTCACGTCCACGATGGTCGAGCCGGAGCGCGCCCTCGCGGGTCGCGACCGCTACGCCTACACCGTCCCGTCGACCCACACCGTCCTCGGCACCCCGCTGCAGGGCCCCTGGCCCGAGGGCACCGAGGTGCTCTACGTCGCGATGGGCTGTTTCTGGGGTGCCGAGCGCACCTTCTGGAAGGTCCCCGGCGTCGTGACCACGGCGGTCGGGTACCAGGGCGGGTTCACGCCCTTCCCGACCTACGAGGAGACCTGCACCGGCCGGACCGGGCACACCGAGATGGTGATGGTCGCCTACGACCCGTCGGTCGTCTCGGCCGAGGACCTGCTCAGGACGTTCTGGGAGTCCCACGACCCCACCCAGGGCTACCGGCAGGGCAACGACGTCGGCACCCAGTACCGGTCCGCGATCTACACGACCACGCCGGAGCAGGAGCTCGCCGCCCGCACCACGCGCGACGAGTACCAGCCGCGGCTGACCCGGGTCGGCTTCGGCCCGATCACCACGGAGATCCGGTCCGCGGACGACGCCGGGACCTTCTACTACGCCGAGGGCTACCACCAGCAGTACCTCGACAAGAACCCGAACGGCTACTGCGGCCTCGGTGGCACGGGCGTCTCCTGCCCGCGGCCGACCGGCGCCTGACCGTCGGCGGCTCGCCTTCCGGGTCGCCGCACCCCGCCCCGCTCGCCGTCCACGGCGGGCGGGGCGCTCCGCGTCCTGGCCCGGGGCAGAGGTGCGGGCGGGTGACCGACCTGCCCCCGCTGTCGGTCACCCGCCCGCCACGGGGCCGGCAACGGGTCCCCCGTGACCGTTGGCGGCCGCCCTTCGGCGTCGTCCGTGGCGGACCGACCGGGTCGCTCTCCCTGCCGGTCCGCGGCGAACGTATCCACGCCCGGCGGACCTCGTCCACGACCGTCCATCGGGCGCTGGACCCCGGTCCACCTGCACGAACGTCCATGTGACCCGGACGTCGCCCGTCAGTCCTCCGCGACCCGGTCCGTGTGCCCCAGGGGCTTGTCCGGCGCCACGACGTCGCGCACCAGCCGCTTCAGCGCGGGCAGCTCCGGGAACCCGCCCTCCGACGCCCGGTCCCACAGCAGCACGCCGTCGACCTCGACTCGGAACACCCCGCCCGTCGCCGGCCGCAGCGCGACCTCCCCGAGCTCCCGGTGGAACGTGGTGAGCAGCTCCTGCTGGTACCAGGCGGCGCGCAGCAGCCAGCGGCACTGCGTGCAGTAGGTGATCGCGACGCGCGGGAGGTCCATCGGGCAAGTCTCGCCCAGGGCCGCGGGAGCGGACAGACTGCAGCCATGACAGAGCTGCCCGCCCAGATCGGCGCGGTGATCGACGGCATCAATGCCGAGGACGCAGCACTCTTCGGGCACGCCTTCACCGACGACGCCGTCGTCGACGACTGGGGTCGGCGCTTCCAGGGCCCCTCGGAGATCGCGGGCTGGAACAGGTCCGACAACATCGAGAAGCACACCCGCATCCGCGTGACCGGCTACGAGCGGCACGGCGACGCGCACGTGGTGGCGATCGAGGTGAGCGGCGGCGGCTTCACCGGCGCGGGGACGTTCACCTTCCGGCTCGCCGACGACGGCCGCGTGACCAGCCTGCAGGTCACGTGAGCGAGACGGCACGCCTGGACGCACCGCTCGCGCTGGGTACGGCGCGCGACGCGGGCAGGGTGCTCGCGGCGGCACTCGTCTGCGGCGCGGCGGTCCTCCTCTTCGCGGTCCACGTCCGCCCGCTGGGTTACGTCCCGCTCCTCCTGGGCGTGGGCCTGGGGCTGGTCGTCGACAAGCGTCTGGGCAAGGACCTCGCGCTCGTCGCGCTCGGCCAGGTGATCATCAGCACGATCTCGCTCAAGGCGGACCTGTCGAACGCCGGCATGGCGCGGTTCACGGTGGCGCTGGGCCTCGCGGTCCTCGTCCCGACCGTGCTGAGCCGCCGCGCCTTCCGCGACGACAAGATCCACTTCCCGGTGCGCACGGGCCGCCGCTGGGAACGGTGGCAGTGGGTGTACCTCGGCGCCGTCGCCGTTGCCGCGTACCTGATCCTGCCGGCGTACTTCCTGGGCTCCGGGGTGTGGCAGAACTGGCCGGACCTCGACGGCACGCACGACATCGTGCGGCTGTTCGTCGGCGTCAACGCGGTCGGCATCTGGGACGAGCTGTTCTTCATCTGCGTCGTGCTGGCGCTGCTGCGCGCCCACTTCCCGTTCTGGCTGGCCAACCTCCTGCAGGCGGCGGTGTTCGTCTCGTTCCTCTGGGAGCTCGGGTACCGGTCGTGGGGGCCGCTGCTCACCATCCCGTTCGCGCTGATCCAGGGCTGGATCTTCCGGCGGACGTCGTCGCTGAGCTACGTGGTGGCGATCCACCTGACCTTCGACCTGGTCGTGTTCCTCGTGCTGGTGCACGCCCACGACCCGAGCCTGTTCGACATCTTCGTCACCGGCGGGTCGTAGGTTGGCCTGGTGACGCTGACGAACTGGGCCGGCAACTACACCTACCGCGCGACCGAGATCCACCACCCGCGCACCGTCGAGGAGCTGCAGGAGCTGGTGGCGGTCGCGCGCAAGGTCCGCGCCCTGGGCACGCGGCACTGCTTCAACGACCTTGCCGACGACCCGGCTGCGCTCGTCGGGCTCGACGGCCTGGAGTCCGCGCCGGAGATCGACGAGGCGGCCCGCACCGTCACCGTCACGGGCGGCACGCGGTACGGCACGCTCGCCCAGGTGCTGCACCCGGCCGGCTGGGCGGTGCACAACCTCGCGTCGCTGCCGCACATCTCCGTCGCGGGCGCGGTCGCCACGGCCACGCACGGTTCGGGCGACCGGTCGCAGAACCTCGCGGCCGCGGTCCGAGCGCTCGAGCTCGTCGGTCCCGACGGCACCATCCGGACCGTCCGGCGCGGCGACGCCGACTTCGCCGGCTCGGTCGTGGCGCTCGGGGCCCTGGGCGTCGCCACGCGCGTGACGCTCGACATCGAGCCCACGTACGACGTCGCCCAGGAGGTCCACGTCGACCTCCCCTGGAGCGAGGCCCTGGCGCACCTCGACGACATCACCGGCAGCGCCGACTCCGTCAGCCTCTTCACCGACTGGACCGGCGCCACCATCCAGCAGGTCTGGCGCAAGACGCGCGTCACCGACTCGTACGCGACGCGCACCGACTTCTTCGGCACGACGCCCGCCGACGGCCCCCGCCACCCGCTGCCCGGCATCGACCCCGTGAACTGCACCGCCCAGCTGGGCGAGCCGGGACCGTGGCACGACCGCCTGCCGCACTTCCGCATGGACTTCACGCCCAGCAACGGCGACGAGCTCCAGTCGGAGTACCTGGTCCCCCGCGCGCACGCCGTCGCGGCGCTCGAGGCGGTGCGCGCGCTGGCCGACCGGATCGCGCCGCTGCTGCAGGTCACCGAGGTCCGCACCATCGCCGGCGACGACCTCTGGCTCTCCACGGCGCAGGGCGGCGACCGCGTCGGCCTGCACTTCACCTGGCTCCCACGACAACCCGAGGTCGAGGCCCTGCTGCCGACGATCGAGGCCGCGCTGGCCCCCTTCGACGCCCGCCCGCACTGGGGCAAGCTCTTCGCCGACGAGCACCGCGACCTCGCCCGCCTCTACCCGCGCTGGGACGACTTCCGCTCGCTCGTCGCGCGCACGGACCCGGACGGCGTCTTCCGCAACGCATACCTAGACCGCCACGTGCTGTAACCCGCACCGCCCGCCTCCCCGCAACGTCCGAGCATCCGAGGCCCATAGCCCCCACGTGCTCGGACGTCCGCCGATCCCCCCGCACAACGTCCGAGCATCTGCGCGCTGTAGGGCACATCTGCTCGGACGTCCGCCCAAACCAACCCGCGACGTCCGAGGATCCGAGCGCTATGGCGCTCATTTGCTCGGACGTTGGTGGGTCAGGAGCGCCAGCGGTTGACCTTGGCCGTCAGGTCGGCGTCGCCGACGCGGCCGGTCGGCGAGAGGGTGACGACGGCGTCGGGGCGCAGACGCGGGTCGCTCGCATAGCGGTCCGCCAGCGAGGCCTCCGCCGCGGCGTCGCCGGCGTCGGCGGCGACGAGCAGCGCGGCGATCTCGTCGGCGAGCCGGTCCAGCTCGTCGGCGGGCGTCGGCGTCCCGGGCAGCGTGTCGCCCCAGACGTCCCAGAGCAGGAGCTCGTCGCGCTCGCGGTGCGCCAGCTCGGTCACCACGTAGCCGCGGACGAACTCGCGCCCGCAGAGCTCGGGCATCGACGGGTCGACGCCGTAGGTCGACACGTCCAGGCCGTCGCGCCGGTGGGCGAGCCACACCTCGGCGGCGGTCTCGAACGGCGCCCCGACACCGGTCGCCATGTCGTGCGAGTCGAAGCCGAACCAGTTCTCGGCCATGTTCAGCTCCGGGTCGAACCGCACCCAGCGCGAGCCGTCCCAGTACTCGCCGACCACGTGGTCGTGGTGGAACCCGGGCCGGAAGTAGCCGGAGAACCCGACCCGGCTGCGTGCCGGGATCCCGTGCTCGCGCAGCACGCCGACGGCGAACAAGGTGTGGTCGCGGCAGCAGCCGGCGATCTGCTGCGCGGGGGTCCGGGGCGCGCTCAGGGGCCCGGCGGACCGCTTCTGTGCCTCGTCGAGAAGGTCGGACAACCACCGCAGGTCGATGTCGTCGTCCTGCCCGTCGGCGAGGGCTTCGGCGCCCGCGCGGTAGTGGATGACGGTGGCGCAGGCGGCGGCGTGCAGCGCGCCCGGGTCGGTGGCGACGGCGGCGAGCAGCGGCGCGTGCCGGCCGGGGTCGGAGTAGCGGCTGTGGGTGGCGTAGTCGGCGAGCTCAGGCATGGGGCCAGCCTGGGGTCTGCCCCAGGGGCAGGGTCAAGAGACCGGTCGAGCCACGTGCACGACGACGCCCTCGTCGGACCACGGCACCGGATAGATCTCGCGCTCGGGTCCGCCCTGCGACCGCCCGCCCGACACGAACCACGTCTCGAGCGCGACGTACGCGCCGATGATCTCGGGGTACCGGCAGTCGGCCGCGGCGACCGGGACGTACGCCAGGTCGTGCGCGGGCTCCTGCCGCAGAGTGATCGCGCCGACCGGTGAGATCGCCCCCTCATAGGGCACGCATGTCTCGATGGGGCCGTCCCCGTCGAAGCCCACCGCGCCGTGGAACAGCACCCAGAACTCCGGCCCGTACGACGCCCCGCCCGCGTCGAGGAACGCGCGGATCTCCAGGACGTCCGACGCGAACGACGCGACCAGGTCGTCCTGCAGCACGTGGTGCCGCAGCGAGGCCACGGTGCGCGCGCCGACCGGCTCGACGACGACGTCGTCCACCCCGAACCGACCCGCGCGCGCCGGACCGTCCGGCTCGCCGAGGGCGTGCAGGACCAGGTCCAGCTCCGGCCCGCGCTCGGTGAGCTCCCGCTGGCGCCCAGCCCACCAGGACCGGATCGCGGCGGGCTGCCCGTTGCCCGTCGACAGCACCTCGGCGATCGTGCCCAGGGGCATCTCGAGACGGCGCAGGAGCGAGATCGTGTGCGCCCGCTCCAGCTGGCCGAGGTCGTAGTACCGGTACCCGCTGTCGGGTGCGACGCGAACCGGCTCCAGCAGCCCGCGGGCGTCGTAGAGCCGCAGCGCCTTGAGCGAGAGCCCGGTGCGCCGCGCGAACTCCCCGATCGTCACCTCGTCGGCCACGGCCCGAGGATAGCGACGGCCGGGGCCGCGAGGGCGGAGACAGTGACGGCCCCCGACGCCGGAGCGCAGGGGGCCGTCAGCGTCGGGTCAGTTGCTGGTGCCGACGATGTCGACCACGAACACGAGGGTGTCGCCACCCTTGATGCCGGCCTGCGGCGCGCCGCGGTCGCCGTAGCCCAGGTGCGACGGGATCGAGAGCAGCACGCGCGAGCCGACCTGCTGGCCGACGAGCCCCTCGTCCCAGCCGCCGATGACCCGACCGATGCCGATGGGGAAGCTGATCGAGGAACCGCGGTCGTACGAGTTGTCGAACACACCGCCCTGCCAGGACTGGCCGAGGTAGTGCACCTCGAGGTCGTCGCCGGCCTCGACGAGAGCGCCGTCGCCGCGGGACAGGACCACGACCTCGAGCTCTGCGGACGGCGAGGCGTCGGGGAAGGTCAGCGTCGGCTTCTGGCCGAAGGAACCGGAGACCTCGGGCAGCGCTGCGGACATGGGGGTACTCCTTCGGTGGATGACAGTGCGCGCACCATCTTGCCAACCCCGACCGACAGACGCCGAACCGAGGGGGTTGACGCGCGTGGCTAATGGCATTAGCTTTCACGTCATGGCAACCATCCAGTACCTGCAGCGCCCCGAGGGGCGGATCGCCTACACGGTCGAGGGGCCGGCCCAGGGGCCGCTCGTCGTCCTCATCCCGGGCATGGGGGACCTGCGCAGCACCTGGCGCGAGCTCACCGGCCCGCTCGCCGACGCCGGCCACCGCGTCGCGGTCATGGACCTGCGCGGCCACGGCGACTCGGACACCACGTTCGCCACCCACGGCGACGTCGTCACGGGCCAGGACGCGCTCGCGCTGGTCGAGCACCTGGGCGGGCCGGCGGTCCTCGTCGGCAACTCGATGGGCGCCGCCGCCGCCGGCTGGGCAGCCGCCGAGCGGACCGACCTCGTCGCCGGCCTCGTCCTCACGGGCCCGTTCCTGCGCGAGCGTCCGATGCCCGCGGCCGTCGTCGCGGTCCTGCACGGCCTCGAGCGGGTGCTGTTCGCCCGCCCCTGGGGCGGCGCCGTGTGGGCGTCGTACTACCGCGGCTACCTCAACCGCGGCACCAAGGCGCCGTGGCTCGACGAGCACGTCGCGGACCTGCGCGCCGCGATGAAGGACCCCGCCCACCTGCGCTCCTTCCGGCACCTCACCGTCCAGCTCACGCACGCGCCGGTCGAGGCGCGCGTCCCCGAGATCGTCGCGCCGGCCGTGGCGTTCGTCGGCGCGGTCGACCCCGACTTCGCGGACCCGGCCGCCGAGGCCGAGTGGATCCGCGGCGCGATCGACGCCGACGTGACCCTGATCCCCGACGTCGGGCACTACCCGCAGAACCAGGCCCCGGAGGTCGTCGTGCCCCGCACGCTCGCCTTCCTCGCGGACCTCCCCCGCGACGCCGCCGGCCGGTTCCAGGTCCGCGAGGGCGCACGTGCCTAGGGCGGGGCTCGACCGCGCCGCCGTCGTCGACCTGGCCCTGGCGGTCGTCGACGACGGCGGCACCACGGGCTTCGCCGACCTCACGCTCTCGGCCGTGGCGGCCCGCGCCGGTGTCGCGGTGCCGAGCCTCTACAAGCACGTCGCCGGCCTGCCCGCGCTGCGCCGCGAGGTCGCGCTGGTCTGCATCGAGGAGTTCGCGGACGCGCTGCGGGCGGCGCGCGCGGAGCACGACGGCGCCGACCTGGTCCCGGCCATGGCGCGGGCGATCCGCGACCTCGCGCGCCGCCGCCCCGGACGCTACGGGGCGGTCCAGGGCGCGGCCTGGGTCCACGACCCCGACGCGCAGGCCGTCCGCGAGGCGAGCGTCCGGGTCGTGGACGAGCTCGCCGACGCCGTCGCCGCGCTGGGCGTCCCCGAGGAGCGCCACGTCGACGCCGTCCGTGCCGTGCGTGCCGCGGTGCACGGGTTCGTCGTCCTCGAGCTGGACGGCGGCTTCGGCATGCCCGACGACGTCGACGTGAGCTTCGAGTTCCTCGTCGCCGGCCTGGTCGGAGGCCTCGAGCGCCTGGGGGTCAGCTCCCCCGCGTGACGGCCAGCGCGGCCGCGGCGCGCGCGATCGCCGACCGGTACGCGGCCTCGTCGAACGCGAACGGTCCGAAGCCGGAGTAGTCGCGCCCGGGGCGGTGCGGCTGGCGGAACCCGTCCCACACCACGACCCCGTCGGCGACGGTGATCCGCGCGTCGAGCGGCCAGCACCCGAGCTCCCCGCAGTCGCACCCGAGCAACGACGCGGCGCCGGGCTCGCCGAGCGGGCCGCGCCCGACGAGATGCTGGTCGAGATCCCCCAGCCGGACCTGGTCGAGCACGAGCCCGTCGTACCCGCCGGCCACGTCGAAGCCCGCCGTGGCCTCGAAGGCCCGGACCAGGTCGACGAGGCTGACGCCGTCCACGACGGGCGTCAGCCGGACGGCGGCGCGACCCTCGACGTCGCCGACCGCGAACGACACCGTCGAGGTCATCGAACGACCGACGCCGGCAGCCCGGCGTGCACCTCCCGCAGCCACTGCAGCTGGCGGGCCACCTGGAACGCCTGCCCGCCCTCGTGCTGGTTGTAGGCGTAGACCTCGATCTCGGTGGCCGGCCGCGCCGACGACAGCCCCGCGTAGTGGTTGTACGCCGCGAAGACCGTCGACGGGGGGCAGGTCTGGTCGCGCAGGGCCACCGAGAAGAGCGCGGGCGCCGACGCTCTGCGCGCGAAGTGCACGCCGTCGAGGTACGACATCGTGCGCATCACGACGGCCTCCTGGTCGCGGTGCACGGCGAGGTACTGCACGAGCTCGCCGTACGGGAACGCGTCTGTGATCCCCAGCGCCCGGGGGTAGTGGCACAGGAACGGCACGTCGGGCATGACCGCGACGAGGTCGTCGGCGAGCCCACCGACCGCGAGCGCGAGCCCGCCGCCCTGGCTGATCCCCGTGACGGCCACGCGGGAGGCGTCGACGCCCGGCAGCGCCCGCACGGCGTCGACGGCCCGCACGCCGTCGGTGATGAGCCGGCGGTAGTAGTGGTCGTGGTGGTCGAGCACCCCGCGCGTCATGACGCCCGGCGACGCCGGCCCGGAGCCCGCGGGATCCGGGGTGTGGCCGCCGTTGCCCCACGCGGACCCCTGCCCGCGGGTGTCCATCACCAGGTGCACGTACCCCGCCGCGGCCCAGGCGAGCCGCTCGTGCGCGAACCCGCGCCCGCCGCCGTACCCGATGAGCTCGACGACCGCCGGCAGGTCACCGGACACCCCGGCCGGCCGGGTCACCCACGCCTTGATCTGGTGCCCGCCGAAGCCCGCGAACGACACGTCGAACGCCTCGATCATCGTGAGGGCCGTGTCCACCGGCGCCACGGTCAGCTCGAGGTCGAAGCGGCGCGCCTCCGCCAGGGTCGACGCCCAGAAGTCGTCGAAGTCGGCCGGCTCGTCCAGCTCGGGCAGGTAGCGCTCGAGCTCGGGCAGGGGCAGGTCGAACAGAGCCATCGTTCTCCTTCGGGTGGCAGGACGGGACACGCGTCAGCGTGCGAGGAACCCCAGCAGGTCGTGTCGCGTCAGCACCCCGACGGGCGACCCGTCGTCGACCACCATGAGCGCGTCCGCCTTCTGCAGCGCCGAGCGCGCGGACTCGACGCTCTCGCCGGACCCGATGAGCGGCAGGGCGGACGACATGTGCCGGTCGACCCGGTCCGAGAGCTCGGCCTCCCCCGAGAACACGGCGTCGAGCAGCTCGCGCTCGCTCACGGCACCGGCCACCTCGCCGATCTTCACGGGCGGCTCGGCCCCGACGACCGGCATCTGCGAGACGCCGTACTCGTGCAGGATCTCGATGGCGTCGCGCACGGTCTCGTTCGGGTGCGTGTGCACGAGGTCGGGCAGCGCGCCGGTCTTGGTACGCAGCACGTCGGCCACCGTGGCGCCCTCGTCGGCGGCCAGGAACCCGTACGAGCGCATCCACGAGTCGTTGAAGATCTTCGAGAGGTAGCCGCGCCCGCTGTCGGGCAGGAGCACGACGATCACGGCCTCGGCGGCAGCGGCCGGATCGGACTCCTGCAGCTGCCGGGCGTACCGCAGCGTCGCCTCGACGGCCATCCCGCACGAGCCGCCGACCAGCAGGCCCTCCTCGCGGGCGAGCCGCCGCGTCATCGCGAAGGAGTCCGCGTCGGAGACGGCGATGATCTCGTCGGGCACGGCCGGGTCGTACGCGGTGGGCCAGAAGTCCTCGCCGACGCCCTCGACCAGGTACGGCCGCCCGTCGCCGCCGCTGTACACCGAGCCGGCGGGGTCGGCGCCGATGACGACCACCCGCCCCTCGGAGACGTCGTGGAGGAACCGGCCGGTCCCGGTGATCGTGCCGCCCGTGCCGACGCCCGCGACCAGGTGCGTCACGCGCCCGTCGGTGTCGGCCCAGATCTCCGGGCCGGTCGACTCGTAGTGGCTGGCCGGACCGTTCGGGTTGGCGTACTGGTTGGGCTTCCAGCCGCCGGGGGTGTCGCGCGCCAGGCGGTCGGAGACCGAGTAGTACGAGTTGGGGTGGTCGGGCGCGACGGCCGTGGGGGTCACGACGACCTCGGCGCCGTAGGCCCGCAGCACGTCCCGCTTGTCCTGGCTGACCTTGTCGGGGCAGACGAACACGCAGCGGTAGCCCTTGCGCTGGGCGACGAGGGCCAGGCCGACGCCGGTGTTGCCGCTGGTCGGCTCCACGATGGTGCCGCCGGGCTGCAGCTCGCCGCTCGCCTCCGCGGCCTCGATCATCTTCAGGGCGATCCGGTCCTTCACGGAGCCGCCGGGGTTCATGTACTCGACCTTGGCGAGGATCGTCGCCGACAGGCCTGCGGTCACGGACGTGAGCTGGACGAGCGGGGTGCCGCCGACGAGCTCCGAGATGTGCTTCGCGTACTTCACTGCTGCTGCTCCCAGGGGTGTTGGGGCGGGCAGACACGCGTCGGCCCGGATGCGCATCGATCATCGCATCCGGGCCGACGAGAGGCCGTGCTCGACGAGCTAGTTGCGACCCTGCAGGATCGCGAACAGCCGCAGGAACTCGAGGTACAGCCAGACCAGCGTGACGATGAGGCCGAAGGCGGCCGACCACGCGAACTTGGCCGGGGCGCCGTTCTCGACACCGCGCTTGATCGCGTCGAAGTCGACGATCAGGCTGGCCGCGGCGAGCCCCACGCCGACCAGGCCGGCGAGCACGCCCCAGATGCCGTTGCGGAACGGCCCGAAGCCGTCGCTGGCGAGGAAGAACGACGCGACGAAGTTGGCCACCGAGAAGAGCAGGTACCCGACCATCGCGATGATCAGCCACCGCGTGAACTTCGGGGTGACGCGCACCTTGCCGGAACGGAACAGGAACAGCGCGCCCGCGAAGGTGGCGACCGTCGCGATGACCGCCTGCGTGACGATGGGCGCGGCCGTGCCGGTCGAGGTGCCCTCGACCACGTAGTTCTGGAACAGGTAGCTGATCCCGCCGAGGAACAGCCCCTCAGCCGCCGTGTAGAGGATGATCAGCGGCGGGCTCGGCTCCTTGCGGAACGCGTTGACCAGGCCGAGGACCAGGCCGGCCAGCATGCCGACCCAGAGCAGCCACGGCATCGACGGCGTGAGGTACCAGGACCCCGCCGCGACGACCACCAGCAGCGCGAGCAGCCCGCCGGTCTTGATGATGACGTCGTCGTACGTCAGACGGCCCGTGTCCCGCGTCGTCGCGGACGGCGCGTTGTACAGGGTGTCGAGCGTGGCGGCGTCGGCCGTCTGGGCGCCGGCGGTGCCGTAGGAGACCGTCGACGCGGGTGACTTCTGGCCCCGGCGCTGGACGGGGTCCTGGAAGACCGGACTGTTGTTGAACACGGGATTGGCCATGGCGTCCTCCTGGACGGATCGGGCGCTGTCAGACAAGGCTGTCACCGTAGCGAACGTGGACAGGGGCGCGTTCGTTCCCGACATTCCTGACCTCACGGGTCCTCGGCCTTTCGGCTGGGCCTCGCTCCCCCCATGGTCCGATGTATCGCCTTGCGACCCGCCCGTAGGGTCGTCAACGGTTCTGCTCCCGACGACGAGGAACGGCTGATGATCGAGGCCCACGAACTGACCAAGAGATACGGCACGAAGCTGGCGGTGGACGGCATCTCGTTCACCGTGCAGCCCGGAAGGGTCACCGGGTTCCTGGGACCCAACGGTGCCGGCAAGTCCACCACCATGCGCATGATCGTCGGCCTCGACAAGCCGACGCACGGCAGCGTCACCGTGAACGGCAAGCGGTACGCCGAGCACCACTCCCCGCTCACCCAGGTGGGAGCGCTCCTCGAGGCGAAGGCGGTCCACACGGGCCGCAGCGCCCGCAACCACCTGCGCGCCATCGCCGCGACGCACGGCATCGGCGACAAGCGCGTCAACGAGGTCATCTCGATGACCGGCCTCGACACCGTCGCCAAGCGGCGGGTCGGCGGGTTCTCCCTCGGCATGGGCCAGCGGCTCGGCATCGCCGCGGCCCTCGTCGGCGACCCGCAGACGCTGATCCTCGACGAGCCGGTCAACGGCCTCGACCCCGAGGGTGTCCTCTGGGTGCGCAACCTGGTCAAGTACCTGGCCGCGTCCGAGGGCCGGACCGTCTTCCTGTCGTCGCACCTCATGAGCGAGATGGCCGTGACGGCCGACCACCTGATCGTGATCGGCCGCGGCAAGATCATCGCCGACGGTCCGGTCGACTCGGTGATCGCCCAGGCCACGCGGGCCACCGTCCGCGTCCGGTCCCCGCAGGCCACGGACCTCGCGGCCCGTCTCGCCGGCCCGGCCGTCACGGTGACCCCGTCGGCCGACGGCCTGCTCGAGATCCACGGCGCGACCGCGGTCGAGGTCGGCGAGATCGCCGCCAAGCACGGGTTCGTGCTCCACGAGCTGACGCCCGTGTCGGGTTCGCTCGAGGAGGCGTACATGTCGCTGACCTCCGAGTCGGTCGAGTACCACTCGGCAGCGCTCCCCGGCGACGCGTCCGAGCCGCACGGCGCCCACGCCGCGACCACCGCCCCGACCACCGGAGAGGACGCCCGATGAGCGCCGCCGTCGCCACCGAGCCGCACCGCCACGCCACGGCCCCGGCCAGCTACAAGCTCGGCTTCGGGCACCTGCTGCGGGGTGAGTGGATCAAGTTCTCGTCGGTCCGCTCGACCACGTGGACCCTGGGGATCTTCGTCGTCGCCACGGTCGGCCTGGTCGTCCTGATCAGCCTGGCCTTCGTCAACGTGCCGTCCCCGGAGGACGGCGGCCCGCCGCCCGGCACCGCCAACAACCCGCTCGACCCGCTGAGCATCGCCGTGACGCTCGCCCAGCTGGCCGTGGCGGTGCTCGGCGCGCTCACCATCACCAGCGAGTACAGCACCGGCATGATCCGGTCCAGCCTCACCGCCGTGCCCAAGCGCCTGCCCGTGCTGTGGTCCAAGGCGATCGTGCTCGTCGTCTCGGTGTTCGTCGTCGCGCTGGTCGCCGTCGCGCTCTCCGTGACGCTGCAGTGGCTGTTCTACGACAGCAAGGGCTTCTCGATCGACGTGACGGACCCGGAGATGATCCGGCCGCTCGTCGGCACCGCCGTGTACCTGGCGACGATCGCCCTGTTCGCCTACGCGCTCGGTGCGCTCATGCGGCACTCGGCTGCGGCCCTGGCCACCGTCCTCGGGCTCCTGCTCGTGGCGCCCATCCTGCTCAGCGCCATCCCCTGGAAGCCGCTGACCTACATGTTCCCGTTCCTCCCGGGGGTCGCGGGGCAGCAGCTCACCCAGACCCAGGCCCAGCTCGACGCCAGCGCCGCGGCGTCGACCGTCGGCGCCGACCTCACGGCCTGGCAGGGCTACGGGGTGCTCGTCCTCTGGGTCGTCGTCGTCCTCGGGGTGGCCGCCGTGCTGCTCAAGAAGCGCGACGCCTGACCGCAGGCACCACGAAGGGGCGGTCCCGGACGGGACCGCCCCTTCGTGGTGGGTGCAGGCAGGTCAGACGACCTCGCCGAGCGCCTCCTCCGGTACGCCCTCGAGCTCCTCGGCGTCGCGGTTCCAGCGCGACCACAGCACCCGCTCACCCACCGTGCGGGCCAGCATGTGGCCGAAGACGAGGAACGTGATGATGCCGACCGCGAGCACGGCGACGGCGACCCAGTACGGCGCGCGCAGCCCGACGTGCTCGGCAAGCAGGCCGGCGACGACCGGTGCCGGCGCCGCGAAGCCCCAGCGGACCAGGTTGAACGCGCCCGTGGTGACGCGGCGGTCGGGCGAGCCGGTGGCGAGCGCCAGGTCCGTGAGGTTCGCGTTGCAGATGCCCATGCAGACGCCCGCGACGATGAGCACGACCACGGACTGCGCGGTGCTGTGCGACGTGGCCAGGCCGACGAGCGTGAGCATGAGGACGATCAGCGCGAACCCGACGGTCTGCACGGCGCCGAAGCGGTGCGCGAGCCGGTGCCCCACCACGAGGATGCCGAAGGCGAGCCCGACGCCCCACGCCGTGAACACGAGCCCGAGCGGCACGACGTCCAGGCCCAGGAAGATCGGCGTGAAGCCGAGCACGATGAAGAACACGAAGTTGTAGGTCGCGGTGATGACGCAGAGCGCGACGAACGCGGGCCGGCGGAACGGGTGGAACACCTCGCCGAACCGGAGCTGCGCCGGCATGACCTCGGGGTCCTTGAGCCGCGTCAGCGAGATGATGAGCGCCGCGATCATGAACAGCCCGCACAGGAAGAACGGCACGCGCCAGCTGATCTGGCCGAGCAGGCCACCGATCAGCGGGCCGATGGCGAACCCGAGCCCCACGCAGGTCTCGAACAGCTCGACGACCCACTTCTTGTCGTTGGCCAGCGAGACCAGCAGCACCATGGCGGTGGCGAAGAACATCGCGTTCCCGAGGCCCCACAGGCCCCGCAGCGCGGCGAGCGACACGATCCCGTTCGACAGCGAGGCGAGGATCGCGGCGACGGCGACCGTGCTCACCCCGGTGGCGAGGACCTTCTTGTAGCCGAACTTCCCGGTCGCGATGACCGCCGGGATCATGCCGACCGCCATGACGGCGATGTACGCGGTGAAGAGCAGCTCGATCTGCCACGTGGTGGCGCCGATGGCGGCACCGATGGCGGGGAGGATCGGGTCCACGATCGCGATGCCGGCGATGGCGAAGAACGCCGTCAGGGCTGTCGAGTAGATCGCGGTCTTGTTCGGTTCGTTGCGGGATGACGCCACGGCTCGTCCTGTATCTGTCTAGGTATCTGTATGGACCAGGTAACTCCGTGTATGCTACACCCATGAGCGCCGACGAGTCAGCCGCCGCGGTCGAGACGCAGGTCGCGCTGCTGCTGCGCCTCGCGGACCGCAACCGCCGCACCACCACGCGCCTGGCCACCACGCTGGAACGCTCCGCCTACCTGGCCCTGCGGCTCCTGGACACCACCGGCCCGGCCGGCATCAACGAGATCGCGGACCACCTGCGCCTCGACGCGTCGACGGTCACCCGGCAGGTGCTGGCGATGGAGGCGGCCGGCTTCGTCACCCGCGAGCGCGACGAGCACGATGGCCGCCGCGCGGTGGTCACCATGACGCCGGTGGGCACCACCGCGCTCGCCGAGACGCGGGCCGCCCGCGCCGACGTCTACGCCGACATCCTGGCCGACTGGTCGCCGGACGACCGTCGCCGGCTGGCCGACCTGCTGACGCGCCTCAACGACGACCTCGACTCGCACGCGACCCGCACCTGATGGCGGGCTCGACTAGCGTGGGCCGCCGCAGGACCGCCCGCCTCGACGAAGGAGATCGATGACCGACGCACCGGCCCGCCCGCGCCCCGCTCCGCTCGTGGGGGTGGTCGTCCGGACGGAACGGATCGCGGCGACCATGGTCCGCGTCGTCGTCGGCGGCCCCGGGCTCGCGTCGTTCGAGCCCTCCCCGCACGCCGACTCCTACGTCAAGGTCGTCTTCCTGCCGGCCGGCACGCCCCGCCCGCTGCGCGACGACGGCCGGCTGGACCTCGACGCCGTGCGCGCGGGTCTGCCGCCCGACCAGCAGCCCCGCCAGCGGTCCTACACCGTCCGTGCCTGGGACGGAGCCGCCGGCGAGCTCACGCTGGACTTCGTCGTGCACGGCGACGAGGGCATCGCCGGCCCGTGGTCGGCGATGGCGCAGCCCGGCGACGAGGTCCTGCTGGTCGGCCCCGGCGGCGCCTGGTCCCCCGACCACGCCGCGGCGTCGCACCTGTTCGCCGGCGACGCGAGCGCCCTGCCCGCCATCGCGGTCGCGCTCGAGCGCCTGCCCGCCGACGCCGTCGGCCACGCGGTCATCGAGGTGCACGACGCCGAGGACCAGATCCCTCTGACCTTCCCGTCGGGCGTGCGCGTCCACTGGGTCCACCAGGGCATCGGCGTCGCGGGCCTCGCGCTGGTCGACGCCGTCACGGCCCTGCCAGAGCTGCCTGCGCCCGTCAGCGCGTTCGTGCACGGCGAGGCCGGCGTCGTCCGCGAGCTGCGCCGGCACGTGCGGGTCGACCGCGGGATCACGCGCGACCAGCTGTCGGTCTCCGGCTACTGGCGGCTCGGCGCCGACGACGAAGGCTGGCGCGCCACCAAGCGCGACTGGCTCGCCACGATCGAGGAGTCGGAGCAGGGGCTCGACTGACCCATGTGGAGCGTCACGGTCGACTGCGCGAACCCGCGGCTCCTGGCGCGGTTCTGGGGTCAGGCCCTCGGGTACGTCGAGCCGCCGCCGCCGGACGGCTTCGACACGTGGGACGCCTGGGCCGAGCACCACGAGGTGCCGCAGGACGAGCGGGACGACGGCGCCTACCTGGCCGACCCCGACGGCGTGCTGCCGTCGATCTCGTTCCTCAGGGTGCCCGAGGGCAAGGTGGTCAAGAACCGGCTGCACCTGGACCTGTCGGTGTCGGGCGGCCGGTCCGCCCCGCAGCCCGAGCGCGAGGCCCTGATCCGCGCCGCCGTCGCACGGCTGACCGCCGCCGGCGCGACCGTCCTGGCCGAGCACGCCTTGCGCGGCGAGCTCGACCACGTGGTCTGCGCGGACCCGGAGGGCAACGAGTTCTGCGTGGTCTGACGCGTCCGGTGCCCCCGCCGGGGTTCGAACCCGGACTGTGCCGGGTTTAAGCCGGCTGCCTCTGCCAGTTGGGCTACGGGGGCCGCGCCACATCCTGCCAGCACACGGAGGAGCCCCCGGTCCTGGAGGACCGGGGGCTCTCGTCGTGCGTCGCTCAGGCGCTCTTGGCGCCCTTGGCGGTCGCCTTCTCGGCCGGCGAGCCGGCCTCGGCCTTGATGGCGGGCAGCGACGGGTCCTTCTCGCCGGGCTCGACGGCGCGCGGCTTGGGCGGCACGGACGCGGCACGGAACTCTGCGCGCGGGTCGTGCAGGCTGCCGAGCGCGACGACCTCGCGACGCAGCAGCAGCGACCCCGTCCAGCCCGCCGCGATCTTGATCTTGCGGTTGAAGGTGGGCATGGCGGCCACGTGGTACGAGCGGTGCAGGACCCACGCGAGGAAGCCGCGGACCTTGATCCGCCCGAACATCTGCGCGACGCCCTTGTACATCCCGAGCGACGCGACCGCGCCGATGTTCTTGTGCTTGTACTCCGTCAGCTCGGCCGAGCGGAGCACGCGGGCCAGGTTGTCGCCCAGGTGGTTGCCCTCGCGCAGCGCGTGCTGGGCGTTGGGCGGGCAGAACTTGCCCGGGTTGAACAGGTCCGGGACCGCGGCGCAGTCACCGGCGGCGTAGGCGTCGGGCACGACGTTGCCGTCGGCGTCGACCACCTGCAGGAACGCGTTGCACGTGACCCGCCCGAGCTGGTCCAGCGGCAGGTCCGAGTCCTTGAGCACCGGGTTGGCCTTCACGCCGGCGGTCCAGACGAGCGTCTCGGCGTCGAACTCGACCTTGTTCGACAGCACGACGTGGCCGTCGACGCAGCTGCTGAGGAACGTCGACAGGTGGATCTCGATGTCGCGCTTGCGCAGCTGCTCGAGCGTGTACCCGCCCAGCTCCTCGCTGACCTCGGGCAGGATGCGCGGCGAGCCCTCGACCAGCACGAACCGCAGCTCGTCCTGCTCGACGGCCTTGTAGTACTTCACCGCGGTGCGGGCCATGTCCTCGACCTCGCCCAGCGCCTCGATCCCGGCGAACCCACCGCCGACGAAGACGAAGGTGAGCATGCGAGCCCGGAGCTCCGGGTCCCAGGTGCTCGCCGCGATGTCGATGCGGTTGAGCACGTGGTTGCGCAGCGCGATGGCCTCTTCGACGTTCTTGAAGCCGATGCCGAAGTCCGCCAGGCCCGGGATGGGCAGCGTGCGGGCGACCGAACCGAGACCGACCACCAGGTGGTCGTACGTGATCCAGTACGCGTCGCCCTCCTCGGGCGTGATCTCGACCGTGCGGTCGGCGTGGTTGATGTGGCTGACCTTGCCCTGCAGCACGTCGACGCCCTTGAGCGCGCGGCGGTGCGGGGCGACGACGTTGCGCGGGTCGATCGAGCCGGCCGCGGCCTCCGGGAGGAACGGCGCGTAGGTCATGTACGGCCGGGGGTCGACGACGACGATGGCCGCCTCGCGCTTGCCGAGGCGCTTGCGCAGCCGGCGGGCCGTGTACAGACCCACGGTTCCGCCGCCGAGGATCACGACGCGGGGCACCTTGCGAGGCTTGCTCGGGCGGGTCGTGGCCGGGGCGGTGGCGACGTCGGAGGCAGGCTGAGGCATACCTCAACGGTAGCGGCGGCCGGGTGCGCGCGCCCTACCGGAACCTGGTGATTGTGCGCACAGTGGGAACTCAGGCGGGCGCGACCGCGTTCGCGCGGACCACCCCCGAGTACCAGTCGGCGCTCTGCTTGGGCGTCCGTTCCTGGGTGTCGAAGTCCACGTGCACGAGCCCCCAGCGCTGCGTCATCCCCTCCGCCCACTCGAAGTTGTCGAGCAGCGACCACGCGTAGTAACCCGTCAGCCGCGCGCCGTCGCCGACCGCGCGGGCCGCCTGCTGCAGGTGGGCGCGCAGGAACTCGAGCCGCTCGGGATCGTCCGTCGACCCCTCGGGCGTGGGGTCCGGGATGCCGTTCTCGGTGATGACGAGCGGCGGCGCGTCGGGGTAGTCGATGAGCAGGTCCATGAGCAGGTCGTACAGGCCCTCGGGGTGCACCTGCTGCCACGTCGCCGCGGACGTCGGGTAGAGCGGCACCTGGTTGCCGGCGTCGTCGACCCCCGTGACCCCGTAGTACTGGACGGCGAGGACGTCGAGGGGTGCACCGACGGCCTCGAGGTCGCCGTCCTGCACCAACGCCTCGAACGCACCTGCGTCCGCCGGGAGCTGCCCGGGCTGGTTCCCGATCGCGTCCGCGGGGTAGCGCCCGAGCAGGACGGGGTCGAGGAACAGCCGGTTCTCGACGGCGTCCACGCGCACGGCGGCGGGGTCCGCCTGGCGGCTCGTCGGGTAGACGGGCAGGAGGTTGAGCGCGATGCCGATGCCTCCCACGGCCCCGCTCGCCCGGTACGCGGCGACGGCCCGGCCGTGCCCGAGCAGCTGGTGGTGCACGGCCGCCGCGGCCTGGTCGACGTCGCTGATGCCCGGCGCGTGCGAGCCCCAGCGGTAGCCGACGAACGCCGTCGTCTTCGGCTCGTTGATCGTCAGCCACGTGGCGTCGACGTCGCGCAGGGCGTCGAACACGACCGCGGCGTACTCCCCGAACCGCTCGGCCGTGTCCCGCGCCGCCCAGCCGCCGGCGTCCTGCAGCGGCTCGGGCAGGTCCCAGTGGTAGAGCGTGATGGCCGGGTGGATGTCGCGCGCCAGCAGCCCGTCCACCAGCCGCCGGTAGAAGTCGACGCCCGCCTGGTTGACCGCGCCCGAGCCCGTCGGCTGGATCCGGGGCCACGCGACGGAGAAGCGGTACGCCGGCAGGCCGAGACCCTGGATCAGGTCCAGGTCCGACTCCCAGAGCCGGTAGTGGTCGGCCGCCGGGTCTCCCGTCGAGCCGTCGCGGACCTTGCCGGGCCTCGCCGCGAACGTGTCCCAGATCGACGGCCCGCGCCCGTCCGCCGTCGTCGACCCCTCCACCTGGAACGCCGACGTCGCCGCGCCCCAGACGAACCCGTCCGGGAAGGCCATCGGCGCTGTCGGCGGCTGCCAGGTCGTGGACGCCGCCGGGGTGCTCGGTGCCGCGTCCGGGGATCCCGGCGTGCACGCGGCGAGCAGGCCCGTGGTCGCGCCGAGCTGGAGCAGCAGGCGGCGGTCGAGCACGGGACCGGGGTGCCGGTCAGGCATGGCGCTCCTCCTCGAGCGGCGGCGTGGTCGGGAGGCTCGCTCGCGCGATGAGAGCGCTCCCAGTACCCCATTCTGCCAGGTGGCACGCGGTTGAGGGTGCCACCTGGCGAACGCGCTGCGCCGAGCTCAGGGGGTCGGCGCCGGGCTCGGCGACGCGTCCGGGCCCTCCGCGCCGATCGAGGTCGTCGGCGGCGCGTCCAGGGCGGGTGCCTTCGCGAAGGGCCACGGCGGGGTGGTCGCGCTGATGCCTGCAGGGAGCACCTGGAGGCCGGAGTCGTCGTACGTGAAGCTCGACGTCGGGGCGCCCTGCAGCGGGTAGACGTTCCAGCGGTTGCGCCCGTCGGCATCCGTCCGGCTGACGAACGACCACGGCTCCGTGCCCTCCGGGAACCAGTACGGGTTCGAGCCGTTGTCGTACGTGGTGCGCACCGGGCGGCCGCGGTCGTCGTAGATCTGCACGTCCGTGAGCGGGTTGCCCTCGGCGTCGTACACGAACAGGTTGCTCACCTGCATGCCGTCGACGACGACCCCGTCGACGGGCTTGTCCTGGTAGACGGTCTGCGTGCCGCCGTCGTACTTCCCCGACTGGTAGCCAGCGACCACGATGTCCCGGTACTGCATCTGCCCCTGGAGCCAACCGAGCATCGGCACCAGCGCGACGACCGCCACCGTGCTGGCCAGCGCGGGCACCCACCGCGTCCGCGGCGAGCGCAGCCAGACGCCGCGACCGAGCTGCACGCTGACGACGACCGACGCCGCCAGCACGGACCACCCGAACGTCGACCTCGGCAGCCCGAGCGACCCAGGGTCTCGTGGACCACCGAAGAAGAGCACCGCCAGCTCGTAGCCGACCCAGCCCCGGACCAGCCACCAGACCGGCCGCAACGACACGAGGAATGCCTCGAGCGGCGCCCACCACGGCTGCGCCCGGAGGCGACCGAGCACCCACCGGCCGCCCTTGCGCAGGTCCTCGACCGGATCGCTCAGGTGCCGCCGATGCCCTCCTGTCGCCGCCGGGACGAGTCCGGCGGCGGCCCGCAGCTCCGCCGCGTAGTCCTCCGGCGGCCCGAACTGCTCCAGCAGCCCGCGCCCGTGCGCCACGTGCCGCTCGTCGGCCAGCGCGTCGGCGAGGTCCGCCTCGAGGTCGTCGGTCAGGTCCTCGACCTGTTCCGGGCCCAGGTCGCTCAGGCTCCGCCGCACCGCCGCCGCGTAGCCCGCGACGTCCAGCGCGTCCGTGGTGTCCAGCACGCTCATCGCACGCCCTCCGTCCCGAGCAGGCGGCCCATCGTGCCTGCGAACTCCTGCCAGTCCTTGCGCTGGGCCTCGAGCATGGCCCGGCCCTGGGCGTTGATCCCGTAGTACTTGCGATGCGGACCCTCGTCGCTGGGCACCACGTAGGACGTCAGGGCTCCCGACGAGTACAGCCGCCGCAGCGTGCCGTACACCGACGCGTCGCCGACCTCCTCGATGCCCGCCGACCGCAGCCGCCGGACGACGTCGTACCCGTACCCGTCCTCGTCCGCGACCACGGCGAGCACCGCCAGGTCGAGCACGCCCTTGAGCAGCTGTGTGGTGTCCATGGGGCCTCCCGGTCGACGCCCCGGCCCGCCGGCCGCCCGACCGGGCGACCGACGGCGCCGGGCCGGCTGTCTGGTGCGGGAGCCCCCTCCGGCTCCCGCAGGCGCGACGCTATTACACATTGCGCACTACCGTCCACCACGCGCCACACGACGGCGTGTCGCCGGACCGCGACGTCCGCACTCACGAGGCCCCTGGAACGCGGACGCACCTGACTCATCAACCCGGGCGTCCGCACTCGTGCAGGTCAGAGCCCGCGCGAGTGCGGACGTTGCGCACACCGACAAGCAGCGTCCGTACATCCGGTCGTCGGGGCGCTGGAACGTGCGGACGTCCGGCGAGCCACCGTGCAGCGTCCGCGAGTTCGGTCGTCGGGGCGTCCGAACGTGCGGACGTTGCGCAGACGGGTCAGCCGGTGGCGATGCTCCAGGCGATGCCGTCGAGGATGTCGTGCTCGGAGGTGATCACCTCGGTGAGCAGGCCGCCGGCGGCGGCGACGTCGTCGCGGACGCGCCGGACGACGTCGGCCCAGACCAGCGCACCCGCGCCGATCACGTCCACGCGGCCGGGGTGCATGAAGCCGAGGGCGGCCCGCTCCGCGCGCGACCGAGCCAGCAGATCGTCGCAGGCGGCGAGCACGACGTCGACCGGCAGGGCAGACCCGTCGATGACCGCGGGGTCGTAGGCCGGCAGCCCGAGGGCGTGGGCGGTCACCGTGGTGACCGAACCGGCGAGCCCCACCAGCGTCACGGTCTTGCCCAGCGGCACCACGGCCGACGCGGCGTCGAGCGCGGCGGCGACGTCGGCGTGCGCCGCCGCGATCTCGTCGGCGGTCGGCGGGTCGCTGCGCAGGTGGCGCTCGGTCATCCGCACACAGCCGACGTCCATCGAGAACGCGGCCTCGGGCGTGGTCGTGCCCAGCACCAGCTCGGTCGAGCCGCCGCCCAGGTCGACCACGAGGAACGGGCCCGGGTGGTGCGCGCCGAGCACCCCCGTGGCGCCGCGGAACGAGAGCTCGGCCTCCTCCTCGCCGGCGACGACCTCCGGCTCCACGCCCAGCGCGGCGTGCACCCCGTCGACGAAGTCCGCGCGGTTCTCGGCGTCGCGCGACGCCGACGTCGCGACGAAGCGGATCGCCTCGACGCCGAGCTCGGTGCAGATGTCGTTGTATCGGCGCGCGGCGTCGAGCGTGCGCTCCAGCGCCTCGGGGGCGATGCGGCCGGTCCGGTCGACGCCCTGGCCGAGGCGGACGACCTCCATGCGGCGGTCCAGGTCCACCAGCGTCCCGGCCTCGGGATCCACGTCCGCGACGAGGAGTCGGATGGAGTTGGTCCCGCAGTCGATGGCAGCCACACGCGTCACGCGCACATCCTCGCACCCACCAGCAGCCGTGCCGACAGGCAGGAGGCCGGCCTCCGACGCCCGCGGATCCGGTCCCCAGGTCGCGCACACCCGCGGACGTCCGAGCACAGGAGGGCTATAGCGCGCACCTGCTCGGACGTTGCGGGTGCGGAGGGCGGGACGTCCGAGGATATGAGGGCTATAGCGCGCACCTGCTCGGACGTTGCGGGTGCGGAGGGCGGGACGTCCGAGGATATGAGGGCTATAGCGCGCACCTGCTCGGACGTTGCGGGTGCGGAGCGCGGGACGTCCGAGGATATGAGGGCTATAGCGCGCACCTGCTCGGACGTTGCGGGGGTGGGGTGGGTCAGCAGGTGCAGCGGTCCGGGCGCCACTCGTCGCGGATCAGGGCCAAGGCCTCGTCGCCGATCGGGTTGACGCCCGGCCCGGCGGCCAGTGCGTGGCCGACCAGCACGTGCAGGCACTTGACGCGGGTCGGCATGCCGCCGGCCGAGATGCCCGCGATCTCGTCGACGTGGCCGAGCGCCTCGCGGTCGGCCAGGTAGGCGTCGTGTGCGCGCCGGTAGGCGGCCGCCAGCTCCTCGTCGTCGGCGAGCCGGGCCGTGAGCTCCTTCATGAGCCCACCGGCCTCGAGCGTGCTCACCGCGGCGACCGCGGGCGGGCAGGTGAGGTAGTACGTCGTCGGGAACGGGGTGCCGTCGTCCAGGCGCGGGGCCGTGCGGACGACGAGCGGGCGACCGCACACGCAGCGCGCCGCGATCCCGACGACGCCGCGCGGGGGCCGACCGAGCTGCTCGGCGAGCACCGCGAGGTCCTGGTCGGTGACGTCGTCGAAGGAAGTGGTCACAGCGGCGGTTCCGTTCGTGCGGGGGTGGGTCAGCCGCCCGCCGGGACCGTGGCGGCCGGGGTGGGCGTCCCATTGTCGCCCGAGACGGGCGTCTCGCCGGCCACCTGTACCGACTCCCACACGTTGGCGTACCAGGGCAGGGTCGAGCCCGAGTCGAGCACCGAGGCGGGTCCGTCGGCGGCGGGCGCGGTGTCGGGGACGGTTTCCGGGTCGACCACGCGGAACGCCTTCTCCCCCGGGAGCACGAACGACAGGCGCTCGCGGGCCTGCGCCGTCACATAGGCGGGGTCGTCCCAGCGCTTGAGGTCCGCCTCGAGGTCGTCGTTGCGCTGCCGGGCCGCCTCGACCTGCCCGCGCAGCTGGTCCACCTCGACGCGCTGCTGCAGGTAGGAGTGCAGGGTCGGGTACACCAGGACGAACGCGAGCAGCAGCACGCACGAGAACACCATCGCGCGCACCGTGAACAGCCGCGGCACGCGGACCTGGACGCGCTCCGCGCGCGGCGTGCCACGGGCCGGCGTCGGCGCGCTGCTGCGGGAGGCCGGCCGAGACGCGGAGGGTCGCGACGACGACGGGCGTGCCGACGACGAGGGCGCGGGACCGACCCGAGGCGTGGCGCCGGACCGCGGGGCCGACGACCGGGCGCCCGTGTTCCCGCGCGGCACGTTCGCCCCGGCGGTCGGCGTCCCGGACCGAGGGACCGCCGGGCGACGACCCGGGGCGCTCGGGGACGCCGGGCGTCGGGGGGCGGACATGGCGTCGATTCTGCCCCGGACCTCCCCGACCTCGGCGGACGTCGCTCCCCGTGGCGCGCCGGAGGCCGGCCACCCGTGGGTGACCGGCCTCCGAGGGTCGTGCGTCAGGCCTGGAACCGCGGGAAGGCGGAGCGGCCGGCGTAGCGCGCGGCGTCGTCCAGCTCCTCCTCGATGCGGAGCAGCTGGTTGTACTTGTTGATGCGCTCGCCACGGGCGGGCGCACCGGTCTTGATCTGGCCGGCGTTCGTGGCCACCGACAGGTCGGCGATCGTCGTGTCCTCGGTCTCGCCGGAGCGGTGCGAGGTCATCGTCGTGAAGCCGCTGCGCTGGGCCAGCTCGACGGCGTCGAGCGTCTCCGTCAGCGTGCCGATCTGGTTGAGCTTGACCAGCAGCGAGTTGGCGGCCTTGAGCTCGATGCCCTTGCGCAGGCGCTCCGGGTTGGTGACGAACAGGTCGTCGCCGACGATCTGCACCTTGTCGCCGATGGTGGCGACCAGGTGGGACCAGCCCTCCCACTCGTCCTCGGACAGCGGGTCCTCGATGGAGACCAACGGGTAGTCCTTCACCAGCTGCTCGTAGTAGGCCGACAGCTCCTCGTTCGAGAGCGTCTTGCCCTCGAAGTGGTAGACGCCGTCCTTGAAGAACTCGGTCGCGGCGACGTCGAGCGCGAGGCCCAGGTCGACGCCCGGCGTGAAGCCGGCCTTCTCGATGGCGACCAGGATGAGGTCGAGCGCCTCGCGGTTGCTGCCCAGGTTGGGGGCGAAGCCGCCCTCGTCGCCGAGGCCCGTCGAGAGGCCCTTGCCCTTGAGCACGGACTTGAGCGAGTGGTAGACCTCGACGCCGCTGCGGAGCGCCTCGCGGTACGTGGACGCGCCAATGGGGGCGACCATGAACTCCTGGATGTCGACGTTGGAGTCGGCGTGCGACCCACCGTTGAGGATGTTCATCATCGGGACCGGCAGCACGTGGGCGTTCGGGCCGCCGAGGTAGCGGAAGAGCGGCAGGTCGGCCGAGTCGGCGGCGGCCTTGGCCACCGCGAGCGAGACGCCGAGGATCGCGTTGGCGCCGAGCTTGCCCTTGTTGGCCGTGCCGTCGAGGTCGATCAGCGCGGCGTCGACCAGGCGCTGCTCGGTGGCCTCGAAGCCGATGAGCTCCGGAGCGATCTCGTCGATGACCGCGCTGACGGCCTCCTCGACGCCCTTGCCCAGGTAGCGGGCGGAGTCGCCGTCACGGCGCTCGACGGCCTCGAACGCGCCGGTCGAGGCACCGGAGGGGACGGCGGCGCGGGCGATGGTGCCGTCGTCGAGGGCGACCTCGACCTCGACAGTGGGGTTGCCGCGCGAGTCCAGGATCTCGCGGGCGCCGACGGCCTCGATGCTGGCCATGGGTGCTCCTTCTGAAGCGGGTGGGTTTACGACCTCACCCTACTGGCGCCGCCAGGCCGGTGCCGTGGGCCCTCCGACCTGTGGACTCGGAGCGCTGCGCCTCGATCAGCCGCGGTCGCTCGCGCCGACCTCACGCACCATCACACAGTTGCCGAGCCCCTTGGGCCGGTCGTAGGTGAAGCCCTCGCGCTCGTACATCGTGCGGGTGCCGTTGTAGAGGAACGACGAGTTCTTCTTCCGGACCCCGCTGGTGTCGTGCGGGTAGCCCTCGACCAGACCACCGCCCGCTTGCGCGATCAGCTCGACGGCTCCGCGCAGGGCGATCGACGCCAGGCCCTGACCGCGGCGGCCGCGCTCGACCTGGATGCAGGTGACCCGGAAGTCGGGCAGCCGCTCGGCCGTGGCCAGGTACTCCCTGCGGTGCTGGATGTGGGGCAGCTCCTCCGGCGAGCCGTACTCCGCCCAGGCGACCGCCAGGTCACCGTCGTAGACCTGGGCCGCGTGCGCGATACCGTCGGCGACCAGCCTCTGCTTGAGCGCCCGGTTGCCCTCCGCGCTCTGGTTCTTCTCCGCGCAGTCGGGATGGAAGTGGACGCACCAGCAGCTGGCGAACATGCCGGCGTTCCGCTCGACCAGGGCGGCGAAGTCGTCGAACGTCGTCGGCTCGAGCGCCTTGATCGTGAGGTCCGACATAGCGGCAACGTACTCCCGGCGGCGGACTGCCCCACCGCAGCGGTCAGAGCGCCAGCATGATGTGCTCGACCTGGTCCTTGGCGTCGCCGAACAGCATCGAGGTGTTGTCGCGGAAGAAGAGCGGGTTCTGCACGCCCGCGTAGCCCGTGGCCATCGAGCGCTTGAAGACGACGACCCGCGCCGCCTTCCACACCTCGAGCACGGGCATGCCGGCGATGGGCGACGACGGGTCGTCGAGCGCCGCGGGATTGACGGTGTCGTTGGCGCCGATGACGAGGACCACGTCGGTCTCCGCGAGGTCGCCGTTGATCTCGTCCATCTCCAGCACGATGTCGTACGGCACCTTGGCCTCGGCCAGCAGGACGTTCATGTGGCCGGGGAGTCGGCCCGCGACCGGGTGGACGCCGAACCGGACCTCGATCCCGCGGGCGCGCAGCTTGGCCACCAGCTCCGCCACCGGGTACTGCGCCTTGGCGACGGCCATGCCGTACCCGGGCGTGATGACCACCGTGCGGGCGTCGGCGAGCAGCTCCGCCACCTCGGGGGCCATGACCTCGTGGAACTCCCCGAGGTCGACGTCGGAGGACGCCACCGTGCCCCCCTCCGCACCGAACCCGCCGAGGATGACGGAGATGAACGACCGGTTCATGGCCGTGCACATGAGGTAGCTGAGGATCGCACCCGACGAGCCCACCAGGGCGCCGGTGACGATGAGCAGGTCGTTGCTGAGCATGAAGCCCGCGGCCGCGGCCGCCCACCCGGAGTACGAGTTGAGCATCGACACGACGACGGGCATGTCGCCGCCGCCGATCGACGCGACCAGGTGCCACCCCAGGGCGAGCGCCACGACCGTCATGAGCAGCAGCGGCACCACGCTCCCGGTGCCCAGGAACCAGACCAGGAGCCCGGCCGACGCCAGCACCATGGCGAGGTTGAGCACGTTGCGGCCCGGCAGCATGAGCGGCGCCGAGCGGATCCGCGTCGACAGCTTGAGGTAGGCGACGATCGACCCGGTGAACGTCACGGCGCCGATGAGCACGCCGAGGAAGACCTCGACCAGGTGCGCCGGGTCCGACGGCTCGGTGAGGAACGAGTTGTAGCCGACGAGCACGGCGGCGAGCCCGACGAACGAGTGCAGGACCGCGATGAGCTCGGGCATCTGCGTCATCTCGACCCGCCGCGCCTGCCACGTGCCGACGGTCGACCCGATGAGCAGCACGACGAGGATCAGCGACGCCGTGACCTCGACGGGCCGCTCGGAGCGCTGGAGGGCGAGCGCGATCGTCGCGACGAGGGCGAGCGCCATGCCCACCATGCCCGCGACGTTGCCGCGACGCGCGGTCTCCTGCTTGGACAGGCCCGCCAGGCTGAGGATGAACAGGACGGCGGCGGCGACGTAGACGGCCTGGGCCACGGTGGTGAGCACTCAGGCGTCCTTCCGGAACATGCGGATCATGCGGTTGGCGACGAGGAAGCCACCGAACACGTTGATGCTGGCGACCGAGGCGGCGATCACCGCGAGCAGGGTGACCAGCCAGCTGTCGTCGCCGATCTGCAGGAGGGCGCCGACCAGGATGATCCCCGAGATGGCGTTGGTCTGGGCCATCAGCGGCGTGTGCAGCGAGTGGCTCACGTTCGAGATGACGTAGTAGCCGACGATCACGGCCAGGACGAAGACCGTGAAGTGGCCGAGGAACGCCGTCGGCGCGAACGAGATCCCCAGCAGCACGACGACCGCGAGCAGGGCGAGGACGACCGACCGCCGCTGGCGTCGGCGGGTCTTGTCCTGCAGGAGCGCGACCGCTGCGGCGGCCCGCTCCTCGTCGGTGGGCCCGGCGGTCGCGGCTGGCGCGGCCGAGACCTGGACGGGCGGTGGTGGCCACAGGACCACGCCGTCGTGCGTGACCGCCATGCCGCGCTGCACGGGGTCGTCGAGGTCCAGCACGAGCTCGCCGTCCTTGCCCGGGGTGAGCAGCTGGAGCAGGTGGACGATGTTGGTGCCGAACAGCTGGGAGGTGTGCTGCGGCATCCGGCTGGTCAGGTCGGTGTAGCCGACGATCGTCACGCCGCCGTCGGTCACGACGACCTGGCCGGGGACCGTGAGCTCGCAGTTGCCGCCGCCCGAGGCCGCGAGGTCGATGATCACGCTGCCGGGCCGCATCCCGGCGACCATCGCCGCGGTGATCGTCGTCGGCGCCTGCCCGCGGACGAGGGCGGTCGTGATGACGATGTCCGCGTCGGCGGTCTCGGCGGCGTACATCTGCGCCGTGAGCCGCTCCTGCTCCCGCGTCAGGGCGCTGGCGTAGCCGTCGGCGCTGACCGCCTGCTGCGCCGCTTCGGCCTGCACGAACGTCGCGCCCATCGACTCGATCTGCTCGCCGACCTCGGGCCGGACGTCGAACGCGCGGACGCGGGCACCCATGCTCCCGGCCGTGCCGATCGCCGCGAGCCCGGCCACGCCCGCCCCGATCACGAACACCCGGGCCGGCGGCGTCTTGCCCGCCGCGGTGACCTGTCCGGTGAACATGCCGCCGTAGGCCTCGGCGGCCTCGACGACCGCCCGGTAGCCCGCGACGTTGGACATCGTGCTCAGCACGTCCAGGGCCTGCGCCCGCGAGATGCGCGGCACCGCGTCGAGCGCGAGCGCCGTGACGCCCCCCGCATGCAGGCTCTCCACCAGGGCAGGTGCCGACGCCGGCGCGAGCATCGCGACCAGCGTCGCGCCCGGGCGAAGCATCCCGACCTCGTCGTCGGTCGGCGCGTTGACCTTGGTGACGACGTCGCTCGCCCACACCGTCGCCACGTCCCCGATCGTGGCGCCGGCCGCCTCGTACGCCTCGGCGCGGAACGTCGCGGCGTCGCCGGCTCCGCGCTGGACGACCACGTCGTAGCCGAGGCCGACCAGCTGGGCCACCGTCTTCGGGGTCGCCGCCACGAGCCTCTCGCCGGCCCGGCTCTCGGTCGGGATGCCGATGCGCATCGCTGCGGTCCTCCGTGGTCGGTGGTCGGGTCGTGGCGACGTCGCCGTGGCGCTCATCATGGCGGCCACGGGCAGGCTACGGGCGCGAATGCGTCCTCGGCAAGCGCTTTCCTTCCGTCTTTCGGACGAACCGCCGAACCTCTGTCAGGGCCGGCCGGCCGCCTCCCCGGCCCGAAGGTCCTGCTCCCACGCCGCCGCCGTCCGGCGCAGCTCGCCCTCGGCGTCGAGCCCGGCGGCCTGCGCCTCGAGCACCAGCGCGAGCAGCCGTTCGCCGAGCCCGTCGCCCGCAGGCGCCTCCGTCGCGAGTCCTGCCCTGCCCGCCCGGCCGGCGATCTTCTGCGCACGCGCCAGCGCACCGAGCGCCACCGGCACCCCGTCGAGCGCCGACGCCCGCTGCTTCTCGGCGTTCTTCAGCCGGTCCCACTGGACATGCACGTCGCCGTCCAGCGGCGCGTCCTCGAACACGTGCGGGTGCCGCCGGACCAGCTTGGCGACGAGGTCCGCCGCCACGTCGTCGACGTCGAACGGGTCGGTCGGGTGCTCGGTGGCGATGCGGGCGTGGAACACCACCTGGAGCAGCAGGTCGCCGAGCTCCTCGCGCAGCCCCGGGCGGTCGTCGGTCTCGATCGCCTCGGCCAGCTCGTACGCCTCCTCGAGCGCGTACGGCACCAGAGACTCGTGCGTCTGCTGGGCGTCCCACGGGCAGCCGCCGGGCGAGCGCAGGCGGTCCATCACGCGCACGAGCGCGCGCAGGGAGTCCGCCTCGGTCACGACGCCGAAGGCGCGGGGGTCGGCGCGGGCGTGGCGCCGTCCGTCGGGGCTGCGGCCTTCGGCTTGACCAGCCACGGCGCCGGCGTCGGGTCAGCCACCTGGTTGCCGTCGCTCAGCGAGCCGAACCGCGGGTTCACGTCGACGTCGAGCGCGCGCAGGCGCTCGTCGATCTCGGTCCCCACGTCCTTCGCGTCCGGCAGGCCCTGCAGGTTCGTGTACGCGATCGAGTACTTGGCCACCGCCAGCGACGGGTCGGTGAACGTGGCGGTCGCACCCTTGACCTTCTGCTGCACGACCGAGTCGAGCAGCGCCTGGGCGTCCTCGTCGGAGACCCCGACGCCCTTCTCCTCGGCCAGCTCGACGACGGTCGGCTCCTGCACGAGGACCGCCAGCACGTTCGTCGTCGTGACGCCCTGGAAGTACGGCGCCAGCTCGGTCAGCGCGGCGTGCACGTCCGCCGTGGGGATCGCCGTCCCGTCGACCACCGCGGCGGCGCCGGGCTGCCCGGTGCACCCCGCGAGGGTCACCGTCGTCGCGAGCGCGACCAGCACACCCGTTGCCCGCACTCCCGCACGCCACTGCACCGCCACCAGGGACCTCCCGCGTCGTCGCTCGTCGATCGGGGTCATCGTAGGGCCCTCACCTGCGAGCCGTGCCCACCTCGGCCGCCACGGCCACGTCCCCCCGGACCACGGCGTCGATGAACTGCTTCGCCCAGAGCATCACCTCGCGGCCCTGCACCGGCTTGCCGCCGATCCGCGCGGTCATCGGCCACGGCACGAGCACCGTCCGGACGGCCGGCTTGAGCACCGCTCCCGGGTACAGCCGCTTGAGCCGCAGCTGCGCCGACTCCGGCAGGTCGACCGGCGCGAACCGGATGAACTTGCCCTGCGCGGTGACGTCCGACAGGCCCGACGCCCGCACGTGCAGGCGGAACTCCGCCACCTCGAACAGGTTGTCGACGGCCGCCGGCACCGGCCCGTAGCGGTCGACCAGCTCGGCCCGGACGTCGCCGAGGGTCGCCGTGTCCAGGGCCGCCGCGATCTTCCGGTACGCCTCGAGCCGCAGGCGCTCGTGCGCGATGTAGTCGTGCGGGATGTGCGCGTCGACGGGCAGCTCGATGGTGACGTCGGGCACCTCCTCCTCGACGTCCCCCCGGAAGTTCGCGACGGCCTCCCCCACCATGCGGATGTAGAGGTCGAACCCGACGCCCTCGATGTGCCCGGACTGCTCGCCGCCCAGCAGGTTGCCGGCGCCACGGATCTCGAGGTCCTTCATGGCGACCGCCATGCCGGCCCCGAGGTCGGTGTTCGCCGCGATCGTCTGCAGCCGGTCGTGCGCCGTCTCGGTGAGCGGCTTCTCCGGCGGGTAGAGGAAGTAGGAGTACGCCCGCTCGCGCCCGCGACCCACACGCCCGCGGAGCTGGTGCAGCTGGGAGAGGCCGAGCAGATCGGCGCGCTCGAGGATCAGGGTGTTCGCGTTGGAGATGTCCAGGCCCGTCTCGACGATGGTCGTGCAGACCAGCACGTCGAACCGCTTCTCCCAGAAGTCGACGATGACCTGCTCGAGCTGGTGCTCGTTCATCTTCCCGTGGGCCACGGCGACGCGGGCCTCGGGCACCAGCTCCATCAGCCGGGACGCCGTCCGCTCGATCGAGTCGACCTTGTTGTGCACGTAGAACACCTGGCCCTCGCGCAGCAGCTCACGCCGGATCGCCGCGCTGATCTGCTTCTCGTCGTACGCGCCGACGAACGTCAGGACCGGGTGCCGCTCCTCGGGCGGGGTGGCCAGAGTCGACATCTCCCGGATCCCCGTGACCGCCATCTCGAGCGTGCGCGGGATGGGGGTCGCGCTCATGGCCAGCACGTCGACGTTGGTGCGCAGCGCCTTGAGCGTCTCCTTGTGCTCGACGCCGAACCGCTGCTCCTCGTCGATGACCACGAGCCCGAGGTCCTTGAACCGCACCTCACCCGTGATGAGGCGGTGCGTGCCGATGACGACGTCGACCGTCCCGTCGGACAGGCCCGCGACGACCTCCTTCGACTCCTTCGGCGTCTGGAACCGGCTGAGCGCCTTCACCGTCACCGGGAACGCGCTGTACCGCTCGCTGAAGGTGTCGAGGTGCTGCTGCACCAGCAGCGTCGTCGGCACCAGGATGGCCACCTGCTTGCCGTCCTGCACCGCCTTGAACGCCGCCCGCACCGCGATCTCCGTCTTGCCGTAGCCGACGTCGCCACAGACCAGGCGGTCCATCGGGATCGGCTTCTCCATGTCGGCCTTGACCTCGTCGATCGTGGCCGCCTGGTCGGGCGTCTCGACGTAGGCGAACGCGTCCTCCAGCTCGCGCTGCCAGGGAGTGTCCGGGCCGAACGCGTGCCCCGCCGTCGCCATCCGCGCCGAGTACAGCCGGATGAGCTCCGCGGCGATCTCCTTGACCGCCTTCTTGGCGCGGCCCTTGGTCTTCGCCCAGTCGCCGCCGCCCATCTTCGACAGCGACGGCGACTCGCCGCCCACGTACTTGGTCACCTGGTCCAGCTGGTCGCTGGGCACGAAGAGCCGGTCCCCGGGCTGGCCGCGCTTGCTGCTGGCGTACTCGATCACCAGGTACTCGCGGGTCGCGGCGTTGGCACCCGTGCCGATGGTCCGCTGGACCAGCTCGACGAACCGCCCGACGCCGTGCTGCTCGTGCACCACGTAGTCGTGCGGACGCAGCTGCAGCGGGTCGACGACGTTGCGACGACGGCTCGGCATCCTGCGCATGTCCCGCGTGCTCGTCCCGGCGCGGCCGGTGAGGTCCGACTCCGAGAACACGGCCAGGTGCAGCGGCTCGGCGACGAAGCCGGGGCCGACGGGCGCGGGCACGACGAGGACGACGCCGCCCTCGGGCTCGTCGGTGATGGTGGCCACCAGCCGGGCCGGCACCTCGGCGGCCTTGAGCTGCTCGACCATGCGCTGCGCCGGGCCGTGCCCCTCGGTCGCCAGCACCAGCCGCCAGCCCCCCTGCTGGAGCGTCCGCACGTCGGCGACCGCGCGCGCCACCTCCCCGCGGTACCGCTCCACGTCCCGCGCACCGATCACGACGGTGCGCGCGGTCGCTGCGAGGTCGTCGGCCATCGGCTGGACCTGGCCCGGCGCGAGGTTGCGCGCCGCGGTGTGGCCCGCGCCCGTGGACCCCTCGTAGAAGTCGTCGGGCTTCGCGGCCTCCGTGGCGTCCACGTCGAGGGAGAACGGCGAGAGCGTCCACCAGCCGAGCCCGCGCACGGCCGAGAGCGCGCGGATCTCCGCGAACGAGGCGAAGCTCGCCGCGGACAGGTCCAGGGGTGTCGCCGCCCCGGCCGCGGCCGACGTCCACGCGGCCTCGAGGAACTCCTGCGTGGTCGCGACGAGGTCGTGCGCCCGCCGCCGGACGCGCTCCGGGTCGACCAGCACCATCAGGGCGTCGTCGGGCACCAGGTCCAGCACCGGCACCATGTGGTCGACGAGCGCCGGCGCCAGGGACTCCATGCCCTCGACCGCGATGCCCTGCGCCAGCTTGTCCAGCATGTCGGTGGCGCCGGGCAGCTGCGGGATCAGCTCCGTGGCACGCGCGCGCACGGCGTCGGTGAGCAGGATCTCCCGGCACGGCGGGGCCCACACGCCGTGGTCGGCCACCTCGAGGCTGCGCTGGTCAGCGATCGAGAACCAGCGGATCTCCTCGACGTCCTCGCCCCAGAGCTCGACCCGCAGGGGGTGGTCCTCGGTGGGCGGGAACACGTCGATGATCCCGCCGCGCACCGCGAACTCGCCGCGCTTCTCCACCATGTCCACGCGCGTGTAGGCCGCCGCGACGAGCCGCTCCGCCAGGTCCGCGAGGTCGACGCGGTCGCCGGTGCTGATGGCCACCGGCTCGAGCTCGCCCAGGCCCTCGACCACCGGCTGCAGCAGCGCGCGCACCGGGAGCACCAGGACGCGGACCGGACCGGCGTGGCCCTCGGTCTCGGGGTGGGCCAGCCGCCGGAACACCGCCAGCCGGCGGGCCACCGTGTCGCTGCGCGGCGAGAGCCGCTCGTGCGGCAGCGTCTCCCACGACGGCAGGACCGCGACGTCGTCGGCCGGCAGGTAGCAGCGGACGGCGGCGGCGAGCTCGTCCGCGTCCCGGCCCGTGGCGGTCACGACGACCAGCGGACGACCCGACGCCAGCGCCGCGAGCAGCGGCGGACGCACCCCGGCCGGGCCTACGACGTCGAGCTCGCCGCGCGCGCGGACGGACTCCACGGCCGCGGTGGCGGCCGGGTCGGCGAGCAGGGCGGGCAGGAGGCCGGTGAGGTCCATGAGGTCCTTCGTCGTTCGGCGAGACACGCGCGGGCAGGCCTGCGCACAGTCACAGGCAACGCGAACGCCCCGATTCCAGGAGGAGCCGGGGTGCGCGAGAAGTCTACGTCCGCCCTCCGACATCACCCGGGCCGAGGCGAACGGCGCTCGACCCGTCGGATGAGGCGGCCGAGCAGGTGGTCGACAGGGGCCGGACGTCGAGGACGCGTCGGGAGCCAGGCACCCGTCCGTCGACCATGTCGTGACCCGCCTCATTCGGCGGAATGAGGCGGCTCAGCACATGGTCAACACCGGCCGACCAGGTGAACCCCGTCGGCGAGACGCGCTCAGCGGTCGCGGGCGACGCATGAGGCGTGAGACGGCCGCAGTCCGGCGCCGGTGGCGTCGGGTGACCCGCCCGGTCAGACGGCGGCGGCCTCCGGTGCGGTGCCCTCGCCCAGGAGCTCGAGCGCGCGGCGCAGCTGCGTGGACGACGTGTGCACCGTGTACGGGAAGTAGATGACGCGGACGCCGACCTCGGCCATCGACCCCTCGAGGGCCAGACCCTTGGCGGTCCCCCGCCAGTCGTCCCCCTTGAAGATGACGTCGAACCGCACGTGGTCCCAGGCCTCGCGCTTGGAGCCCCAGACCTCTGCCACGGCCTCGTCGACGATCGAGAGCGCCGAGACGACCTCGAGGCGCTCGGCGAGCGGGACGACCGGCGCCTTGCCCTTGACGCGCTCGGCGTTCTCGTCGGAGACGACGCCGGCGATGAGATAGTCGCAGTGCTGGCGGGCGTGCCGCAGGATGTTGAGGTGCCCCACGTGGAAGAGGTCGTAGACCCCGGGCGCATAACCGACGACCGTCATGTGCGTCCTTCCTCTCGACCTGACCCTCGACCGTGGTGCCGAGTCTAGGAACGCTCGTCCGAATTGTCCGCCCTTCTCCACAAAAGTCACCCGCGCGCCCGGGACCACCCGTTCGGGTACGCCTGAGCGGGCGAAATCTGCACAGGGGTGGTAGCGAGATGTCCGCATTGGGGTACTTTCGACGTGCTCCCCGGTCGGCTCCTGGCCGTTCATGTCCCGTACACCCCGAGGTCAGGAGGATCTGCCGATGACGAGAACGGTGCGGATCCTCGGCACGCACGGCGTCCCGGCCGCGTACGGCGGCTTCGAGACCGCCGCCGAGAACGTCGCGCGCCACCTCGTCGACAACGGGTGGCGCGTCGTCGTCTACTGCCAGGAACCCGGCACCGGACCGGTGCGCTACGACACGTGGGACGGCATCGAGCGGGTGACGATCCCCGAGCCCCGCGACGGCTGGCTGGGCACGTCCCGCTTCGACCTCAAGGTCATCCGTCACGCGGCGCGGTACGGCGACCTCTGCCTGACCTTCGGCTACAACACGGCCGTGCTGAACACGTGGCACAAGCTCCGGGGCATCCCCACGGTCATCAACATGGACGGGATCGAGTGGTCCCGGGCGCGCTGGGGGCCGGTGCGGCAGGCGATCCTGTGGACCAACGAGCGGATCGGGTGCCTGGTGGGCGACGCCCTGATCGCCGACCACCCCGAGATCGCCGTCTACCTGCGCAAGCACGCCAAGGACCGCAAGATCGCCACCATCACGTACGGCGCGCCCACCGTGGACTCGGCGCCGACCACCCCCGTCACCGACCGCGGCCTCGAGCCCGGTCGCTACCTGACGCTCATCGCGCGTCCGATCCCGGAGAACTCCATCGTCGAGCTGCTCACCGCCTTCTCCCGCCGGCCCCGCGGCGTCCGTCTCGCGGTGCTGGGCGACGTCGGCCACGACGACCCGTACCACCAGGCCATCCGGGCGGCCGCGGGCGACGAGGTCGACCTGCTCGGCCCTGTCTACGACCCGGCGACGGTGACGGCGCTGCGCTTCCACAGCGCGGCCTACCTGCACGGGCACACGGTCGGCGGCACCAACCCCTCCTTGGTCGAGGCGCTGGGTGCCGGCAACCCGGTGCTCGCGCACGACAACGAGTACAACCGGTGGACCGCGGGCGACGCGGCGCTCTTCTTCACGGGGGTCGACGACGCCGACGAGGCGCTGACCCGGCTGCTGGCGGACGACGCGCTGCGGACCGAGCTGGGCGAGAACGCGCGCAAGCGGCACGCGGCGGAGTTCACCTGGGCGCACGTGGCCGGCCAGTACGAGGAGCTGCTCGAACGGCACCTGCCCGCCAAGGACCGCGCTCGGCGACAGGGGGTCGCGGCATGATCCGCGTCGGCATCGTCGGCCTCGGCAAGATGGGCCTGTCCCACCTGGCCATGTTCAACGCGCACCCGGACGTCACGCTCGCCGGCGTGTGCGACACCTCGGCGTACGTGCTCTCGGTGCTCGGCAAGAACACGGGCATGACCACCTACACCGACTACGACACGATGCTCGAGAAGGCGAACCTCGACGCGGTCGTCATCTGCACGCCGTCCGTGATGCACGGCGCCCAGGTGTCCGCCGCGCTGGACCGCGGGTTGCACGTGTTCTGCGAGAAGCCGTTCTGCCTCGACCCGGCCGAGTCCGACGCGCTCGCCGTGCGGGCCGAGAAGCTCGGACTGGTCACGCAGGTCGGCTACCACTACCGGTTCGTCGGCGCGTTCGAGGAGGTCCACCGGCTGCTCGACGCCGGGGCCATCGGGACGGTCACGCACGTGCTGGCCGAGGCCTACGGGCCCGTCGTGCTCAAGCCGAAGGGTGCCACCTGGCGCAGCAAGCGGACCGAGGGCGGCGGTTGCCTGTACGACTACGCGGCGCACCCGCTCAACCTGCTGACCTGGTACTTCGGGCTGCCGACGGGGGTGAGCGGCTCGGTCCTGGCCCGCGTCTTCTCGGGCGAGACGGACGACGAGGTCACCTCGACCCTGCACCTGGCGACCGGAGCCACCGCGACGCTCAGCGTGAGCTGGAGCGACGAGTCGCAACGCAAGATGACCACCAAGCTCACCCTGTGGGGCACGCACGGCAGGATCTTCGTCGACCGCCAGGAGGTGCAGGTGTACCTGCGCGACACGGCCGAGGTGCCCCCGGGCTACGAGCAGGGCTGGAACGTCCGCTACACCACCGACCTCACGGAGCCGGTCTGGTTCTACGTGCGCGGCGAGGAGTACAGCAGCCAGATCGACGCGTTCGTGCAGCGGGTGGTCACGGGGACGACGAAGGGCGAGAACTCGTTCCGGTCGGCCGCGGACACCGACCTGGTGATCGCCGCGATCGTGGCCGACGCCGAGAAGCCCCCGACCCCCGTGGGCGGCGCGCAGCCGGTCCGCAGGGCCCCCGCCCCGCCGGCCCGCACCGGGCTGCGCCGACTGCTCCCGCAGCGGTGACGGCCATGGACCAGCTGCTGTTCGGCGACAACCAGTTCTTCGGCGTGAACCACATGTCCGAGGAGAAGGCCCGCGCGCAGGAGATCAAGTTCCAGGACCTCTCCGCGATCATGGGCGTCCTCGACGCCGCGTTCGACGAGGGCGTCACCACGTTCATGTGCACCACGCACGACCGGGTCGCCCAGATCGCGGACCTGGTCCGCGCCGACCCCGCGCGCGCCGCGGCCTCGACCTTCTACCCCTGCATGCCGTACGCCCACAAGTACGCCAACGCGATGGCCGAGGACGGGATGCTCGGCGCCGTGCGGCGGTTCCTGCCCGACGGCGGCTTCCTCGACTCGGCGATGCGGGGCGGCAGGGCCCTGGCCCGCAAGGACGTCGAGGGGCTCATCACGCTGCTGGTCGACGCGGAGATGACGATGTTCCGCGGGCTGTCGACGCCGGTGATCTTCCTGCAGAACGTCGTGGTCGACCTGCTGCTGGGCCTCGGCTTCGACGACGCCTTCGCGATCTTCGCCAACCACGTGCGCAAGCAGTACGACGCGGAGCCGGGCTTCATCACGATGAACCTGCCGATGCTGCTCGACGCCCTCGAGCGCGTCGGCGTGGACAACCCGATCGTCTGCTCGAGCATCAACAAGCTCGGCTTCCGGATGTCGGGCGGCATCGCGGAGTACGAGCGCGTGCTCAAGGAGAAGACGTTCCGGCCGGTCGCCATGTCGGTGCTCGCGTCCGGGGCCATCCCGCCGCGCGAGGCGCTCGAGTGGGTCTGCGGGCTGCCGAACGTCGAGTCGATCGTGTTCGGTGCGTCGAGCCGGGCGAACATCCGCTCCACGCGCCAGATCGTCGACGAGCTCTGGGCCGACCGGGACTGACGTGCGCGTCCTCGTCGACGGCTACTGGTGGGCCGCCGGGCCCATCTCCAACCGGCAGGTCCAGCGGGAGATCATCCGGCACTGGGTGGACCTGTTCGACGACGAGCTGACGATGGTGGTGCCGCACAAGGTCCTCGGCGACGTCGAGGCCCCGGCCGGGGTGACCTGCGTGGGGACCCGGCTGTGGCCGCACGGTGTCGCGTCGGTGGTCGACTACCCGCGGATCGCCCGCCGCGTGGGCGCGGACGTCGCGGTGGTGCACAACTTCACGCCCTGGACGGGCCGTAGCGCGGTGTTCGTGCACGACGTCATGTTCCAGACCAACCCGGAGTGGTTCACGCTGCCCGAGCGCGCCTACCTGCAGCTCGTGCCGTGGACGCTGCGCCGGGCCGACGTCGTCGCGACGAGCTCGCACCACGAGGCCGAGCGCATCGCGCAGCACAACCGGGGCATCGCCCCCGTGGTCCCCATCGGGCTCGCCGTCGGGACGGAGCTGGCCTCGGCCACCCCGACGCGCCCGACCGGCGTGGCCGACGGCGAGTTCGTGCTCAGCGTCGGCCGGCTCAACGTGCGCAAGAACCTCGGCCGCCTGTTCACGGCCGCCGCACGGTCCGGGGCGATCACGCCGGCGCGCCCGCTGCTGGTGGTCGGGGAGCCGGAGGGCGCCCGCGCCGACCTCGGTCCGGACGTGCGCGACGCGGTGACGTCGGGTGCTATCCGCTTCCTCGGCCGGGTCGACGACGGCGAGCTCGCCTGGTTGTACACGAACGCGTCCCTGTTCGTGTACGTGTCGCTCGACGAGGGCTTCGGCCTGCCGCCGGTGGAGGCTCTCGCGTTCGGCTGCCCCGTGCTCGTGGCCGACATCCCGGTGATGCGGGAGAACCTCGGCGCGAGCGCGGCCTACGTCGATCCGCTCGACGTCGACGCCATCGCGGCCGCGCTGCAGGCGCCGCCCGTGGCCCCCGCGTTCGTCGCGCCCGACTGGGCGGACGTCACGCGCCGGCTGCGCGACGCCGTCGTGTCAGCCCTTGCTCCGCAGCTCGCCTGACCAGCGCCGCAGGCCGACCACCAGGAACACCACGTTGGCCAGCAGGAACAGCGTGTAGAACGGCGCGAACACCGCCGGCAGGCCGACCAGCAGGAACGCGACGCAGAGCAGGCCGTAGTCGTTGGGCAGGGTCATCAGCGACGCCATGACGGGCGCCTTGGCGGCGATCGCCTCGGCCGACGTCGACGTGGGCTTGCCGCCGTAGAGCCGGCGCAGCTGGTCGGTCAGCGTCATGGCGAAGAAGAAGACCGTCGACACGATCGCGAACAGCAGCGGGACCAGCAGGAGCGTGTCGCCCTCCCACGAGAACACCCGCTCGCCGTCGAACCGGAACCAGGCGACCAGCACGGCCAGGTGCACGGAGACGTTCTTGGCCGAGTCGACGACGTGGTCGAGCCACTCGCCGCGAGGTGAGCCGCCGCCGCGGAGCCGGGCGAGCTGCCCGTCCGCCGAGTCGAACGCGTACCCCAGGACGAGCGCGAACGACACGACGACCCCGACCCAGAGGGCGGGCGGGGCGGCGACCAGGAACGCCAGACCGACCAGCGTCAGGCACGCGCTGATGCCCGTGACCTGGTCCGGGGTCATCCCGCGCAGGTACGCGGCGGCGGCGATCCGCCGGCCCACGGGGCGGTTGACCCAGCGCGAGTAGGCGGGCGCGTTGCGCGACGCCTTCTGCGCGGCGGCGAGCCGGGCCACGATCTCCCGGTAGGTCGGCCGTGCTGCCGTCATCTGATCGACCTCGTCCATCGGGCTCCCTGTCATGGCACCGCCGTGATCCTGTAGCTGTCGAAGCGTGCCACGACCGGCGCGTTGGACGCCGACGAGGACAGGATGGCAGCCAGGCCGGTGTAGCCGGCAGCCTGCAGCCCGGCCGTCGCGTCCGTCGCCTGCACCAGCCACGCGCCGGGCTCGGCCTGCGCGGCGTCCCACACCTTGGCGCGCAGCGTCGTGGGCGAGGTGCCCACCACCTCGAACGCAGCGGCCAAGGTCGTGCCCGTGGTGTACGAGACGCCCGTGGCCGTGACCGAGCTGGAGACGGCCGTCTCCGCCCCGGCGGCGTCGGTGCGGTACAGCCGGGCCGAGACCCCGCCGCCCGAGGAGAGCGCGATCTTCAGCCGGTACTCCCCCGCGCCGTCGACCAGCCGGCCGCGCACGAGCACCCAGCCGCCCGAGCCGGCGGGCCGCTTGTCCAGCGAGAACGTGAGCTGCTCACGCAGCGACGTGGCGCTCGCGCCGGGCAGGGTCGCGCTGATGACGCTCCCGGCCGCGGCCAGGCTCATCGCTCCTGTCCCCGCACCGACCGAGGTCGACGCGCCGGTCGCCCAGGCTCCGCCCGAGTCGGCCGTGCCCCACCCGCTCGCCACGGTCCGCTCGAAGCCGTCGGAGGCCAGGACGACAGGGCCCGGCGGGGCGACCACGGAGACGTTGACGGTCTCGGTGTCCACGCCGCCGCGGTTGTCGGTCACGGTGAGCGTGATCGGGTAGGTGCCGGTGGCCCCGTACTGGTGGGTCGCCGTCACGCCGGTCGCCGTGCCGCCGTCGCCGAACGCCCACTGGTAGGAGCTGATCGTGCCGTCGGGGTCGTGCGAGCCGGCGCCGGACACCTGGACCGTGGGCGAGGGCGGTCCGGTCACCGCGATCGCCGCCGTGGGCTGCTGGTTCGGCCCGGTCACCGCCGCGTTCGCCGTCGCCGACGACGTCGCGCCGTCGTCGTCCCGCACCGTCACGGTGACCGGGTACGTCCCCGCCGCCGCGTACGGGTGGGTCGTGGTCGGTGTCGTCGTGGTCGACGTCTGCCCGTCACCCCAGGCCCAGTCGTACCGGACGATCGTGCCGTCGGCGTCGGTCGAGGTGGACGCGTCGGCCGAGGCCGACAGCGACCCGCCCGCCACCGACAGCCGCGCGACCGGCGCGACGTTCGTCGCGGTGCCCGTGGTGCCGATGCTCCGGTGCCGCTGGACGTCAGCCTGGTCGAGCTGGCGACCGTAGACCGCGACCTCGTCGATGCTGCCGACGAAGCCCGTGCCTGCCGCACCGGGCCAGCCGGAGAGGTTGTCGCCGCCGATCCGCCAGTACCCGCTGAGGATCTGGCCGAACGTCACGTCCGGGTTCGTCGCCACCAGCGCCCCGTCCACGGACAGCTCCATGCCGCGTGGGCCGGCGCTCGCCACCACCTGGTGCCAGGCACCGTCGTTGTAGGCCGCCGGCGACGTGATCACGCGCCGTGCGTTGGGGTTGACCCCGAAGCTCAGGCGTCCGTCCGCGCGCATGTAGACGTGCCGGTCGGCGGAGCTGCTGTTCCCCGTGCCCGAGGTGGTGCCGAAGCCGACGATCTTGCCGCCGGCGCTCGACGTCGTCCGGAACCAGGCCTCGACGGTGAAGTTCCACGGCGCGGAGACCTTCTGGGTGCTGTAGACGCGCGCCGTGCTGGACCCGCTGAACGTCATCGAGCCGTTCGGGTCGCCCGCGATGGCCCCGGGCTGGTTGCGAGTGACCCCGCTGCTGCCCACCGTCGCGCTGCCGTAGGACGTCCAGTCGGGTGCGGTGCCGCTGGCCTCACCGAGCCGCCAGTAGCCGGCCGGGTTGTCGCCGAGCACGGCCGTCGCGTACGCACCGAGCGTCGCGGCCGTGGAGCCTGGCGTGGTCGCGCTCACCGAGGGCGACGTCACCACGGTGCCGCCCGAGTCCACGGCCTGGACGCGGTAGCTGTACGACGTGCCGTTGGCCAGCCCGGTGTCGGTGAACGAGAACCGGGGCAGGTCCCAGAACCGCGAGCCGCGGGTCACCTGGTACACGGGCGTCGTCGAGCTGCCGCGCAGCACCCGGTAGGTGAGCACGTCGTCGTCGCGGTCCCAGTTGGCGGGCCAGGAGACCTGGACGGTCCCCCGCGCGCGAGCGGCCGCGGTCGGCTGCAGCGCCGAGCCCGTGAGCACCGGCCCCTGCTTGTGGGGCGAGACGTCGGCGGTCGCGAAGCGGACGATGCCCTGCTGGTTCACGCCGTTGACCTGCAGGAACTCTCCCCCGTACACGACGTACTTCCCGCTGCCGGTCACGTTCCACGTGGCCTGGCCCGTGCCGGTGTAGGTGCCGGGCTTGAACACCGGCCAGAACGTCCGCTGCGACGTCGCGGGCAGCCCGTCGAGGTTCTTGTAGACGCCCTGCACGTTCGGCTGGATCTTGCCGGCGGGGGTCTTCGAGAAGGCGACGCCGTACTGGTGCCGCCGCGGGGTGATCTCCGGGTAGCCGCCGAAGTTCGAGCACATGTGCGGGTGGCCGGCGATGTAGACGTGGTCCTTGCCGGGGTTCGGGTACACCGAGTAGGTGTCGCCGTGGCAGTCCTCGACCCAGGCGAGGTCCGCCGTGACGGCGTCCGCGGCGAACATGCCCTCGAGGTTGGTGTCGCTCTGGTCGTCCGTCAGCAGGCCGAAGCTGGTGCCGTAGACCAGGGTGCCGTCGGTCGCCAGGCTGAGGATGCCCGCCGAGTACCCCCACGCGTAGATCTCGGGGTTGACCGTCCAGGCGGTCGTCGCGCCGTTCGACGTGGCCGCCGCGCCGATCCCCTGCCGGGCGACCCCGTTGATCTTGTCGAACCGACCGCCGATGTAGAGCTGGCTGCCGTTCGGGCTCAGGGCGATCGCGTCCACCTGCCGGGGCTGGACCGAGACGCGCCACGTGGTGATGGCCCCCGTCGCCGCGTTGAACGCCGCCACGCGGGGCCGGTCCTGGCCGGCGACGGTGTTGAAGTTGCCGCCGACGTACACGGTCGAGGCGTTCGCGACGATCGAGCGCACGGCGGCGTTCGCCCCGCCGCTGAACGCGGTGACCAGCGCACCGGTGCTCGCCGAGACCGCGGCGAACCGGTTGCGCGCCGCGCCGTTCACGCGCGTGAAGTCCCCGCCGACGTAGATGCGCGTGCCGTCCGGGGACGCCGCGATCGCATAGGCGGGCGCGTCCAGCGTCGGCGCCCACGTCGTGATGAGCACGCCGGTGGTGAGGTTGTACGCCAGCAGGTTGGCGCGAGGCGTCGTCGAGACCCCCGCGGCCGCACCCGCCGGCCGGGCGGTGGAGAAGTCACCGGCCACGTAGACCGTGGTGCCGACGACCACCTGCGACCACACCACGCCGTTGATCTGCACGGTCGGCAGCGGGTCCGCGGTCACGGTCGGGTCCGGCACCCCACCGGCAGCCGTCGCTACGGTCGGCGCCGTCACCAGGCCGACCACGACGAGGGCCGCCGCGGCGACGATCCCGGCGGCGCGACGCCACCCCACCCGCTGTGGAGACCGCATGGTTCCCCCCTTCGTCACGGCGCGGCGGTGCGCGCCGTGACGCCCTGGAGCGTCACGGCAACGCCGTGACCCTGTAGTTGTCGATGCGTGCCACGACGGGCGCGTTGGTCGCCGTGGACGACAGGATCAGCGCGAGGCCCGTGTGGCCCGGGACCTGCAGGCCGGCCGTGGAGTCGGTCGCCTGCACCAGCCAGGCGGCCGGCTCGGCCGAGGCCGCGTTCCACACCTTGACCCGCACGGTCGTCGGCGAGGTGCCCACCACCTCGAGCGCGGTGGCCAGCACCGTGCCCGTGTTGTAGGACACGCCCGTCGCCGTGACCGAGCTGGAGATCGCCGTCTCCGCGCCGGCCGCGTCCGTCCGGTAGAGCCGCGCCGAGACGCCGCCGCCGGACGACAGGGCGATCTTGACGCGGTAGTCGCCGACGCCGTCGACGATGCGCCCGCGGCCCAGCAGCCACCCGCCGGAGCCGGCCGGCCGCTTGTCCAGCGAGAACGTCAGCTGCTCGCGCATCGACGTGCTCGTGACGCCCGGCAGGCGGGCACTGACCACGCCGCTCGCCGCGGCGGCCCGCAGGGACCCGGCGCCCGTGCCGACGCTCGTGGCGCCGGCCGTCGTGGTCCAGGCGCCGCCGGAGTCGGCCGTGCCCCACCCGTCGGCGAGCGTGCGCTCGAACGTGTCCGCCGCGAGGACCACCGGACCGGCCGGCGCCACGACGTCGACGTTCACCGTGTCCGTGTCCGTGCCGCCGCGGTTGTCCGTGACGGTGAGCGTGATCGGGTAGGTGCCCGTGGCGAGGTACTGGTGGTTCGCCGTCGGGCCGGTGGCCGTGCCGCCGTCACCGAAGGTCCACGCGTACGAGCTGATGGTCCCGTCGGAGTCCGTCGAGCCCGTGCCCGACACCTGGACCGCGAGAGCGGGCGGGCCGGTCACGGTGGCCACCGCGTTGGGCGGCACGTTGGCCGGGGTCACGACGGCCGAGCCGGACGCCGACGCGGTCGCGCCGCCGTCGTCCGTCACGGTGACCGAGACCGGGTAGGTGCCGGCGGAGGCGTACGGGTGCGTCGTCGTCGGCGTGGCCGTCGTCGTGGTGTGGCCGTCGCCCCAGCTCCAGTTGTACTGGACGATCGAGCCGTCGAGGTCGGCCGATCCCGACGCGTCCGCGGACGCCGTCAGCTCGCCGCCGGTGACCGTGAGCGCCGCGGTCGGCTGGAGGTTCGTCGCCGATCCCGTGGTGCCGAGGCTGAGGTGGCGCACGACGTCGAGCTGGTCGAGCTGCCGTCCGTACACCGAGACCTCGTCGACGCTGCCGACGAAGGTCGTGCCGGCCGCGTTCGGCCAGCCGGCCAGGCTGTCGCCGCCGATCCGCCAGTAGCCGTTGGCCGGCTGCGAGAACGTCACGTCGGGGTCCGTGGCGACGAGCGCCCCGTCCACGTACATCTCCATGCCCCGCGCCCCGACGCTGGCGACGACCTGGTGCCAGGCGTCGTCGTTGTAGGCGCCGGGCGACGTGATGGTGCGGATGGCGTTGGGGAAGACGCCGAAGGTCAGCTTCCCGTCGGCTCCCATGTAGACGTGGCGGCTCACCGTGCCGCTGTCGGCCGTGCCGGAGGTCGAGCCGAAGCCGACGATCTTGCCGCCAGCTGTCGACGCGGTCTTGAACCAGGCCTCGACCGAGAACCGGATCGGGCCGGCGACGCGGCGGGTGCTGTAGACCCGCGACGCACCGTCCCCGGTGAACGTCATCGCCTCGTTGGTGTCACCGAAGAGGGCGCCGGCCTGACCGCGCTGCACGCCGCTGCCCACCGTCGCCGGGGCGTAGGACGTCCAGTCCTGGGCGCTCCCGCCGGTCTCACTCAGCCGCCAGTAGCCCGCGGCACCGTCGTTCAGCACCCTCGTCGCGTACGCGCCGAGCGTCGCCGCCGAGGCACCCGCGGTCGTCACCGTGACCGAGGGCGAGGTGACGGAGTTGCCGCCCGAGTCGATCGCCACGACCCGGTACGTGTAGGACGTGCTGTTGGCCAGGCCCGTGTCGGTGAAGGAGAACCGCGGCAGGTCCCAGAACCGCGAGTCGCGGTCGACCTGGTAGACCACGGAGCTCCCGCGGAGCACCTGGTACGTCAGCGTGGTGTCGTCACGGTCCCAGTTGGCCGGCCACGACACCTGGACGGTGCCGCGGGCGTTCGAGGCCGCGGTCGGCTGCAGCGCGTTGCCGGAGAGCGACGGGCCCACGTCGTCGGGCGCGACGTCGGGCGTCGCGAAGCGCACGAGGCCCTGCTGCCCGATGTTGTTCACGCGCAGGAACTCGCCGCCGTACACGACGTACTTCCCGCTGCCCGTCACGTTCCACGTGGCCTGGTTGAGCCCCGTGAACGTGCCCGTGGTGAAGGTGGGGAAGAAGGTCCGCAGCTCGGTGGCCGGGATGCCCTCGAGCGAGTAGTAGCCGGCCTGGGAGTTCGGCTGGATCTTGCCGACGGCCGTCTTGGCGAACGAGGTCCCGTACTGGTGGCGGCGCGGGTTGATCTCCGGGTAGCCGCCGAAGTTGCCGCAGTTGTGCGGGTGACCGGCCAGGTAGACGTGGTCCTTGCCGGGGTTGGCGTACACGGAGTACGAGTCGCCGTGGCAGTCGTCGACCCAGGCGAGGTCCGCGGTCACGGGGTCCGCCGCGAACATGCCCTCGAGGTTGCCCTCGCTGAACTCGTCGGCGATCAGGCCGAACCCGGTGCCGTAGACCAGGGCGCCGTCCGTGGCCAGCGACGTGATGCCGGCCGAGTACCCGTAGACGAAGACCTCGGGGTTCACGGTCCACGGGGTCGTCGCGCCGTTCGACGTGGCCGCCGCGCCGATGCCCTGCCGCGCGACCCCGTTGATCTGGTCGAACCGGCCGCCGATGTACAGCTGCGACCCGTTGGGCGCCAGCGCGATCGCGTCGACCTGCCGGGGCTGGACGGACACGCGCCAGGTGGTGAGCGCGCCGTTCGCGGCGTTGAACTGCGCGACGCGCGGCCGCGACTGGCCGGCGACGGTGTTGAAGTTGCCGGCGATGTAGACCATCGAGCTGGTCGCCACGATCGAGCGGACGGCCGCGTTGGCACCCCCGGTCCACGACGTGATCAGCGCGCCGGTGGCCGCGTTCAGGACGGCGAAGCGGTTGCGGGCCACGTTGTTGATCCGCGTGAAGTCGCCCCCGACATAGATCCGCGTCCCGTCGGGGGACGCGGCGATGGCGTACGCGGGGCCGTCCAGCGTCGGCGCCCACGTGGTGATCAGCTCACCGGTGGTGAGGTTGTACGCGAGCAGGTTGGCGCGCGGCGTCGTCGAGACACCGTCGGCGGCTCCCGCGGGACGCGCGGTGCTGAACTCGCCCGCCACGTACACGGTGTTGCCGACGACCACCTGCGACCACGCGACGCCGTTGATCTGCACGGTCGGCAGCGGGTCCGCCGTCACCGTCGGGTCCTGGGCGACCGGGCCGGCAGCCATCGCCGCGGTCGGCACCGTCACCAGCCCGACCACCACGAGGGCCGCGGACGCGGCGATCCCGACGGCTCGACGCCACGACAGCCGCTGTGCTGCTCGCATCGGTCTCTCCCCTGTCTGGCGGCGCGCTCCCGCGCGCCGCCGTCGGATCACTGGACGGTGGTCACGCTGTAGTTGTCGAACCGCACCGTGACCGGCACGTTCGTCGCGGTGCTGGACAGGATCGCGGCGAGCCCGGTGTACCCGGGGACCTGCAGCGCGGCCGTGGTGTCCGTGACGGACGTGAGCCACGCGGTCGGCTCCGTGCCGGTCGCCAGCCAGACCTTGGCCCGCACGGTGGTCGGGTTGGTCCCCACCACCTCGAGCGCCGCCGTGAGCTGCGTGCCCGTGTTGTAGGTGACGCCGGTCGCGGTCACGGAGGTGCCGATGGCCGTCTCCGTGCCCGCCGCGTTGGTGCGGTACAGCCGTGCCGAGACGCCGCCGCCCGAGGACAGGGCGATCTTGACGCGGTAGTCACCGACGCCGTCGATCACGCGGCCACGCAGCAGCACCCAGCCGCCGGACCCGGCCACCCGCTTGTCCAGGGAGAACGTGACCGTCTGGCGGTGCGACGAGCTCGACACACCGGGCAGCCGTGCGCTCGCCGTGCCGCCGGCCGCGGCCAGGGCCATGAGGCCCGTGCCGCCGGCGACGCTGGTCGCGCTGGCCGTCGAGACCCAGTCGCCGCCCTTGTCCGCCGTGCCGAACGCACCGGAGACGGTCCGCTCGAACGTGTCGGTCGCCAGCGGCGGGGGCGCCGGCGGCAGGTGCACCGTCGGTGCGTCGCCGGGAGCGCCGCCCCAGAAGGCCAGCGACGCCGCGCCGACGTCGGTGTTGTCGAGGTACGCGCCGCGCACCGGGTCGGAGCCCGTGGCCTTGGCGGCCAGCGACGCCGAGCCGACGCCCATCGCGTAGAACGGCACCAGCTGGTTGGAGTGGTTGACCGTGTTCCACTGGACCGCCGGCAGGGTGCCCGCGGTGCCGACGATCGGGTTGCGGACCGGGTTGGACCCCGGACCCCACAGGTACCCGGTCTCGTGGTCGGCGGTGACGATCACCAGCGTCTCGTCCCAGCTCGAGTTCGCCTCGACCCAGTCGACGACGGCCTGGACCGCGTCGTTGAAGTCGACCTGCTCCTCGACCACGCCGGCCGTGTTGTTGGCGTGCGCCGCGGTGTCGATGGCGCCGCCCTCGATCATCGCGAAGAACCCGTCGGGGTCGGCGTTGTTCAGCACGTTGAGCGCGGCCTTGCTCATCGTCGCCAGGCTCGGCACGTCGGCGTTGCGCGGCGCGCTGAACGGCACGCCCGCGGGGTCGAGCGCCGAGCGCCCGGCCTGCAGCGTGGAGAACGCGTGCGGTACCCCGAAGACGTGGTCCGGCGTGGCGCCCGTCGCCAGGGCGTCGAACTGCGCCGCCGTGTCGACGAACGTGTACGGCGTCTGCCCCGTCGTGATCTTGTTCCACGTCGGCTGGCTGATGTACGTGTAGTCCGGCGTGGCCCGCAGCGTCGCGTTGTTGTCGTACAGCGGGCTGCCGGCGCCGAAGATCACGTTGGCGTTGGACGCCACCATCTCGTCGGCGATCTGCGTGTAGTTGTCGCGGTCCTCGTCGTGGGCGAGGTAGCCGGCCGGGGTCGCGTCCGACAGGTACTTCGTCGTCACCACGCCCGTCGCCTTGCCGACGTCCTGGGCGAGCTCCGCGATGCTGCGGATGTCCCTGCCGGTGGCGTCCCGCCCGATGACCGCGTTGTTGGTCTTCAGGCCGGACGACAGCGCCGTGGCCGAGGCCGCGGAGTCCGTCGTGCCGCTCAGGGGCTGCGTGAACGACGACCAGGCGCCGCTCGGGCTGTAGGAGCCGCCCGCCGGGAAGTTCGACATCGCCGACTGCACCGAGAAGTACTGGTACGGCTGCGTGGCGCCCTGGCCGCCGATCTTGGTCAGGTTCGGGCCGTTGGTGATCTTCTGCTGGTACAGCGTCTTGCCGGACTGGAACACGCTGCCCAGGTCGACGGTGTTGAAGCCCATGCCGTCACCGATGAGCGTGATGATGTTCTTCGGCGTGCCGTTCTGCACGGGGGGCAGCGTCGCGGCCGGGTCGTCCGGCGGGATCTGCGTCTCGGGCGGGGCGGCCGTGCCCACGGACAGCACCGAGTAGTCGTCGGTGCGGAACGTGATCGGCACGTTGGTCGCGGAGCTGGACAGCAGGTACGCCAGGCCGGTGTGCCCGGCCTCCTGCAGCCCGGCCGTCGAGTCCGTCGTCGTGAGCTGCCAGTCGGTCGGCTCCGTGCCGATCCAGATCTTGGCGCTCAGGCTCGTCGGCGTGCCGCCGCTGACCTTGAGCGCGGTCTTGATGACGGAGCCCGCCGAGTAGGTGAAGCCGGTCAGCGTGGTCGCCGCGGTGAGCACGGTCTCCGTGCCGGCCGCGTTGGTCCGCACGAACTGGCCCGTGGCCGTCCCGTTGGACTTCAGGTTCACCTTGAGCCGGTACTCGCCCGCGGGCGTGATCCGTCCGCGGGACAGGATCCAGGCACCCGAGCCGGCGGGCCGCTTGTCGACGGTCGTCGAGAAGCGGGTGACCAGGTCGGTACCGGTGACGGCCGTGAGGCGCGCGCTGAACGACCCGCTGGCGGCGGCGATGGCCGACACGCCCTGCGTGCCGTTCACCGAGCCCGCACCGGACGTGGCCGTCCAGGCGCCACCCGAGTCCGCCGTGCCCCAGCCCGGCGAGAGCGTCCGCGTGAACGTGTCGTTCGCGATGAGGACGTCGACCACCGGCGCGATGATCGTCAGCGGCGCCGTCGTCGTGGTGGCCACGCCGTCGTCGTCGGTGACCGTCAACGAGACCGTGTAGATCCCGCTGCCGCCGTAGGCGTGCGAGACGGTCGCGCCCGTGCCGCTGGTGCCGTCACCGAAGTTCCACTGGTAGGAGACGATCGTGCCGTCCGGGTCGCTCGAGCCCGTGCCGACCAGCAGCCCCGTCAGCCCGGTCGAGCTGGACGTGATCACCGGCGTCGGGCCGACGTTCGGGTTGGCCACGATGACCTGGTGGACCAGCGACGAGGTGCCGCCGTCGTCGTCGGTGATGGTCAGCGTGACGTTGTAGGTCCCGCCGGTGGCGTAGGTGTGCGCCGACGTGATGCCGGTGCTCGTCCCGCCGTCGCCCCAGTTCCAGGCGTACGACGCGATGGTCCCGTCGAGGTCGTTGGAGGCCGTCGCGTCCGAGGTCGCGGCCAGCTCTCCGCCCGTGACCTGGAACTTCGCGATGGGCGGCAGGTTGGGGACGACGCCGGTGGCGCCGAGCCCGCGGTGCCGGACCACGTCGACCAGGTCGAGCTGGCGGCCGTAGACCGAGACGTCGTCGATGGTCCCCGTGAACGAGGTGGCACCCGCGTTGGGCCAGCTGCCGAGGCTGTCCCCGCCGATCCGCCAGTAGCCGTCGTAGGCCTGCGCGAACGTGACGTTCGGGTCGGTGGCGACGAGCGAGCCGTCGACGTACAGCTCCATGCCGCGGTCGCCGACGCTCGCCATGACCTGGTGCCAGGCTCCGTCGTTGTACGCCGCAGGAGAGCTGATGACGCGCACCGCGTTCGGGTAGACCCCGAAGTTCAGCCTCCCGTCCGTGCCCATGTACACGTGGCGGTCGTAGCTGCCGCTGTCGCCGGTGCCCGACGTCGAGCCGAACCCGACGATCTTGCCGCCGGCCGTCGAGGTGGTCTTGAACCACGCCTCGACCGTGAAGTGCATCGGACCGGGCACCTTGACCTGGCTGAAGGCCCGCGAGCTCGACGTACCGGTGAAGCTCATCGCGCGGTTGGTGTCGCCGAAGATGGCGCCGGTCTGGTTGCGGCTCACCCCGTTGCCGAGGCTCACGCTGCTGTAGGCGGCCCAGTCCAGGGCTGCGCCGCTGGTCTCGCCCAGGCGCCAGAAGCCGGACGGGTTGTCGGCCAGCACGGCCGCCGTGTAGGCGCCCATGCTCCCCGCGAACGAGTTGGTCGTCGTGATGGTCACGTTCGGCGACGTCACCGAGTTGCCGGCCGAGTCGACGGTCACCACCTTGTACGTGTACGAGGTGCTGTTGGCGAGGCCGGAGTCGGTGAAGGACAGCCGGGACATGTCCCAGAACCGCGACGGGCGCGTCGTCGAGTAGACCGGGTTGGCTCCGTTGTTGCGGAACACCTGGTAGGTCAGCTCTCCGTTGTCCTTGTCCCAGTTGGCCGGCCACGAGACCTGCACCGTGCCCGTGGTGCGCGCGGCCGCCGTCGGCTGGAGCGCCGAGCCGCTGAGCTGGGGGCCCACCTTGTCGGGGGCGATGTCGGGCGTCGCGAACCGCACGAGGCCCTGCTGTGCCACACCGTTGACGGTGAGGAACTCGCCGCCGTACACGACGTACTTGCCGCCGCCGTTGACGCTCCAGGTGGCCTGACCGAGCCCGGTGAAGGTGCCCGCCGTGAACGTGGGCCAGAAGGTCCGCTGCTCCGGGGCCGGGAAGCCCTGCATGTCGTAGTAGCCGCCCTGCGAGTTCGGCTGGATCTGGCCGACCGCGGTCTTCGTGTACGCCACGGCGTACTGGTGCCGCCGCGGGTTGATCTCGGGGTACCCGCCGAAGTTCGAGCACATGTGCGGGTGACCGGCGATGTACAGGTGGTCCTTGCCGGGGTTCGCGTACACCGAGTACGTGTCGCCGTGGCAGTCCTCGAGCCAGGCGACGTCGGCCGTCACCGGGTCCGCCGCGAACATGCCTTCGAGGTTGGTGTTGCTCTCGGGGTCGGTGAGGAACCCGAAGCCGGTGCCGTAGATGAGGTTGCCGTCGGTGGCCAGGCTCATGATCCCGGCGGAGTAGCCGTAGGCGAAGATCTCGGGGTTCACGGTCCACGACGAGATGACGCCGTTGGACGTCGACACCGCGCCGATGCCCTGCCGCGCGACGCCGTTGATCATGTCGAAGCGTCCGCCGATGTACAGGGTCGAGCCGTCCGGGCTGAGCAGGATGGAGTCGACCTGGCGGGGCTGGACCGACACGCGCCACGTCTTCAGCGCCGCCGTGGTGGCGTCGAACGCCGCGACGCGGGGCCGCGACTGGCCGGCGACGGTGTTGAAGTTGCCGGCGATGTAGACGGTGGTCGCCGTGGCCACGATCCCGCGCACGGCTGCGTTCGCGCCGCCGGTGAAGGCCGTCACGACCGCGCCCGTCGTCGCGTTCAGCACCGCGAAGCGGTTGCGCGCCGAGGTGTTGACCTGCGTGAAGTCACCGCCGACGTAGATCCGCGTCCCGTCGGGGGACGCGGCGATCGAGTACGCGGGCCCGTTGACCGTGGGGGCCCAGGTGGTGTTGAGCTCACCGGTGGTGAGGTCGTAAGCCAGGAGGTTCGACCGCGGCGTGGTGTTGCTGCCGACCGGCGAGCCGGCGGGTCGTGCCGTGGTGAACTCGCCCGCGACGTACACGGTGTTCCCGACGACGATCTGCGCCCAGGCGACCCCGTCGATCTGCACCGTGGGCAGCGCGTCGGCGGTCACCGTGGGGTCGACCGAGCCGGTCCCCGAGGGCAGCGGGTCGTCGGCCCAGGCCGGTGCACCCAGCCCGAACAGGAGAAGAGCGGTGGAGACCGCCGCTGCGACGAACGCACGCACCGAGCGCGTGACGTGGCGGGAGTGCGACATCGAGGGGCTCCTCACGGGGTGACATCACCCTGGAACGACGCCGCGGGGACCGCGGCATCGTGGCTGACCGTGACCTTGACCGGGCCCCCCTCGGCAGGTTCACGGAAGACATAGGTCGCGTCGGCGGCCTCACCCGGAGCGAGGACGCCCGAGTAGCCCTTCTCGTGCGGGTCGCTGGCCAGCTCCACGCTCGGCACGCCCGACGGCGAGTAGACGTTGACGACGACGAAGTTCAGGTCGAGCGGTGCGCCGGTGTCGTTGCGGATCGTCATCGCGACCGCGAGCGCGGGACCGCTGCGCTCGCCGATCGCGCGACCGACGCCGTCGATCTTCGTGATCGACGTCAGGCTGACCACGGCTTTGTCGCCCGGGTCGGCCGGCTGGTCGAGCGCGACGGGCGGTGCCTCGGAGTAGTCCTCGACGTGCACCACGTCGTCGGCCGGGTCGGTCCCCTCCACGGGCCCGGTCGTCGGCGCCTCTGCCGACGGCGCGGCCGCCGCGTCGGTCGGCTCGGCCGACGGCGCGGACTGCGTCACCGAGGCGCCCGGAGTCGGATCGGCCGCGGCGGGACCGGTGCTGTCGCCGCGGGTCGCGGACACGCCCCAGGCGATGCCACCGAGCAGCACGACGGCTGCTGCCGAGCCTGCCACCCACTGGAGCGTTCGCCGTTGCATGGTGCACACCCGATCCGGAAGGGCCCCCTCGGACAGGGGGCTCATCCGGCGAGAATACGAGCCAAATCTGGACAGACCACCATATTCCCGCACAGTTCACCCGGCTCGAACGGGTGATCTCGTTCAGCGCAGCGCGCAGACCGCCAGGACCCCCGCGCGGAGCACAGATGCGCAGGTCAGAGCGATCGCAGCGCCGGTGATACCGCCCATGACTGCGCCCAGCGGAACCGCCAGGACGGTGACCACGGCGGACACCACGCCGACCACCGCGACCAGGTGCTCGCGTGACTGGCCCTGCAGCAGCGCGGCGAGCACGGCGGCCACCGCGAAGAACGGCAGCCCGGCCAGCGTCCAGGCGAGGACGGGGCCGCTGCCGGCGTAGGTGGGCCCCATCAGGAACACGACGATCTGCTCCGCGAAGACCATGAACGGGACGGCGAGCAGCCCGCCGGCGAGCAGCGCGGCGATCAGGCGTGCCCCGAGGCGGCGCGCGGCCGGGGGTTCGAGCCGGGCCGACCGGGGCGCCACGACCGCGGCCAGCGACTGCGGGATCAGGAGCAGCGGCTGCACCAGCTTCACCGCGGCGGCGTACAGACCCGCCGCCGCGGGGGTCAGCGTCGCCGCCACCAGGGGCACGTCGAGCGTGCGGGCCTGGCCGGCGACGTTGGCGACGAGGAACGGCCAGCCCCGGCGTGCGAGGTCGCGGGTGGGCACCGCCGCAGCGCTGCCCGGCAGGTCGCGCACGTGGAGGCGGATCTGCACCTGGGCGGCCAGGGCACCGACCAGCAGCCCGATCGTGTAGGCCAGCACCGCGTCCACGCCCGTCAGCAGGCCGACCACCAGCACCACCAGGCTGACCGACCGGCGCAGCACCATGGAGATCGCCGCCGTCCGCGAGTCGCCGTCGGCGATGGGCACGCCCAGCACGGTGTCGACGTTGCGCTCGAGCCCCAGCGACACGCAGATCAGCGCCACGGCGAGGGGGGCGTGGTGCTCGACGGCCCACCAGCCGGTGACGAGCAGGAGCACCGGCGTGGTCACCGCGGTGCTGACCCAGTTCAGCCGGAGGCCGGCCTGCACGTCGTCGTCGGCACCCTGCGCGCGCGCCCGCGGCACGAACGTCGCCATGCCGAACCCGGTGACGACGAGCAGGAACCCGACGAGCGCGATCACGGAGGTGACGGCGCCGAACGCGGCCGCCGGCACCGACCGGGCCAGCAGGATCAGGGCGAGCGCCTGCAGCCCGCTGCCGAGTCCCCGGGAGACGAGGATGCCGAGGAACTGGGTCCTCACGCGGCGGCACCCGGGCGCGACGACGGCGCCGGGAGGGGCCGGAGGCGCGACATGGCCGCGAAACTAGCACCCGCTCGCACCATCGACCCCGGGAACCCGGGGCACGTAGCCTCGACCGCGTGGCCAGCCTCTCCTTCACCGACGTCGCCGTCTCGGCGCGCGGCGTGCTGGCCGGGCTGGCCGACCGCACGGTCCCGGTCGTCGTCACCGGGCTGACCGCCGCGCTGGTTCTCGGCGGCTGGGTGCTCGGCCTGCCGCCGCTGATCCTGGTGGGCTTCGCGACGATCCCGCTGATCATCGTCTTCGGGTACCGCGTGTCCCTGGTCGCCCTCGGCGTGCTGCTCGTGGTGCGCGCGGTCATCGACGGGGCCGGCGGCGCCACCGCGACGGCCGGGATCGCGGCGGCGGTCATCGGCCTGTCGGTCCTGGTGCTGGTGCGGTCGCCCAGCTGGCCCGCCCGGGTGCTCGTGATCGCGGTCGCCCTCTTCGCCTCGGCCGCCGGGGGCGCCGCGATCTACGGCGCGGCCGAGACCTACGGCGAGGCGGTGCGCGTCCTGTCGCTCGTCGCCGTCGCGGTGATCACCATCAACGCGCCCGGCACGCTCACGCTCGGCCGCATCACGGGGCTGGTGCAGGCCGTCGGCACCCTGCCCGCCCTCTACGCGCTCGTGCAGCTGGCCACCGGTTCGGGCACCTACAGCGAGGGCGTCCTCCGGTCGACGGGCACGCTGGCGCAGGCCAACTCCGCCGCGGTGCTGTTCGCGCTGTGCAACATCGTCACGTTCTCGCGGCTGCTGTCGGGCACGGGAAAGCGCTGGGTGAACCTCGGCTTCATGGCCCTGTTCCTGCTCGCCCAGCTGTCGACCGTGAGCATCGGCGGGTTCGCCACGGTCATCGCGATGGTGCTGGTGTACATGATCGTCGAGGCCGGCCGGCGGTTCCACCGGATCGCGCTCGGGCTGCTCGCGCTGGCCGTGGCCGTCGTCATGGCCCTGAACTCCAAGGCGGGCGCCGAGCGCCTCACCGAGTACACGAGCGGCGGCAGCGTGGACGACACCTCGCTCGGGTGGCGGTTCCAGGCGTGGGAGAAGGTGCTGATCGTCTGGCGCGAGCACCCCGTGCTGGGCAACGGGCTCGGCGCCACCACCAGCGGCATCATCCTGCACACCATCCCGCACAACGAGTACGTCCGTCTCCTTGCGGAGGTCGGCCTGGTCGGGTTCACCGCCACCGTCCTGCTGGTCGTCTGGTTCGCCGTGGCCACCATCCGGCGGCTGCGCGCGGGAGCCCCTCGCGCGGTCTGCGCCCTCGCGCTGGCCGTCCTGGCCGGCGCGGTGGTCAACGGCCTGGCCGCCAACACGATCCTCTACACCGTCTCGTTCATGACCACCGTGTTCATCCTGTCCGGGTGCTGGCGGATCATCCGGGACGGCCCTCCGCCGGACCCGGTCCCGGCGCCCTCGACGACCCTCCAGGAGGTCCGCCAGTGACAGTTCGTGTGCTCGAGGTGCTGGAACGACCGGACGGGACCACCCGCTACGCGGACCAGATGGTCGAGCACCTTCCCGACGACGTCGCGATCAGCTGGTTCACGTGGCGGCGCGCGCTGACCGAGCGGGTCGACGTGCTGCACGTGCACTGGCCGGAGTGGCTCGTCCGCACGCGCCCGTCCACGCTCCCGCGCCGGGTCGCCACCCGCGCGGCGTTCGTCGCGCTCATGGTGCGGCTCCGGCTCACGCGTACGGCGATCGTCCGCACGGAGCACAACCCGGAGCCGCACGAGCCCGGCGGCCGCACGGAGCGCGCGCTGCTGCGCTGGCTCGAGCGCCGGACGACCCTGCGCGTGCACCTCAACCCCGTGCCCGTCGGACCGCACGACGTCGTGATCCCGCTCGGCCACTACCGCGCCCAGTTCGACGGCTACCCCGTCTCGGCCCGCGTGCCCGGCCTCCTCGTGTACTTCGGCAAGATCCGCGACTACAAGGGCGTCGACCTGCTCCTCGACGCCTTCGTCGACGCCCGGCCGGACCTGACCCTGCGCGTCGTCGGCAAGCCGCAGACCCCGCCGTGGCGCGCGCTCGTCGAGGAGGCTGCCGCGAAGGACCCCCGGATCGGCTACGTGCTCGACTTCATCGCCGACGACGCCCTCGTCGCCGAGGTCACCGCGGGCGAGCTGGCCGTCCTGCCCTACCGCGACCTGCACAACTCCGCGGTCGTCCTGGTGGCGCTGTCGCTGGACACCCCCGTCCTCGTGCCGTCGACCCCGGTGACCCGCGGGCTGGCCGACGAGGTCGGGCCCGGCTGGGTGCACTTCTTCGAGGGGACCCTGGACACCGACGACATCCACCGGGCGGTCGACGAGCTGCGCGCCGCCCCGCCCAGCGGCCCCCCGCGCCTGGACGCCCGCGGCTGGGACGTCATCGGGGCGTCGTACGCCCGCGCGTTCGAGGCCGCGGCGCGGTCGGCGCACCCGTCGGGGTCACCCACGAATCACCCGGAGCCCGTCGAGATCGCTCGGTAGAGTGGGCGGACGTCACGGGGGGACTCCGCCGCGCGGGAAGCACCGCTGACGACGTCGAGGGATCCGAGGGACCACTGTGGAGCTTCGCCAGCTGATCGCGCTCATGCGGCGCCACTGGGTGAGTGTCGTGGTGCTCACGGTCCTCGGCGCGGTGGCCGGCCTGGGTCTCTCGCTCGCGACCCCCAAGGAGTACAGCGCGCAGAACCAGGTGCTGATCACCGTCCAGCTGGGTGACTCGATCGGCGACCTCACGCAGGGGACGACCTACGCCGAACGGGTGGTCGCCACGTACTCCAAGGTGGCCCGGTCTCCCGTCGTGCTCGACCCGGTGGTCGAGGAGCTGGGTCTGCCGGGCAGCGGCCGGACCCTGCGCGGTGCCGTCCAGGTGAGCACCGACCCGGCCGCGCCGATCATCACCATCACCGCGACGTGGGGCAGCGCGAACAGCGCCGCCGACATCGCGAACTCCGTCGCGAAGCACCTCGCGCTCACGGTGCAGGACCTGTCGCCCACCGCGGCCGACGGCTCGCCCACGGTGCTGGTCAACTCGATCGACCCGGCCACGCCACCCAGCCGCCCGTCGGTCCCGCACACGCGGCAGAACATCGTCCTCGGTGCCCTGCTCGGCCTCCTGCTCGGCCTCGGCTGGGCCGCCCTGCGCACCACGCTCGACGTCAAGGTCCGCACCGAGGCCGACGTGACGGCGCTGGTCCCCGTCCCGGTGCTGGCCACGGTCGCGGTCGACCCGCAGGCCTCCAGCCGCTCTCCCGTGATCATCGCCCCCGCGTACGGCACGCGCTCGGAGGAGTACCGGCGGCTGCGCACCAACCTGCAGTTCGTCAACGTCGCCCAGCGACCGCGCTCGATCGTGATGACGTCCTCGCGCAGCGGCGAGGGCAAGTCCGTGACCGTGGCCAACCTGGCGGTCAGCCTCGCCAGCGCGGGCGCCCGTGTCTGCCTGGTCGACGCCGACCTGCGTCGTCCGTCCGTCGCCAAGTACCTCGGGCTGGAGGGTGCCGTCGGGCTGACCACCATCCTCATCGGCCGGGTGTCGCTCGACGACGCCCTGCAGCCCTACGGGGACGAGAACCTGCAGGTCCTGGCCGCGGGCCAGATCCCGCCGAACCCCAGCGAGCTGCTGGGCTCCGACGCCATGGTGTCCCTGCTGGGCGAGCTCAAGAAGCGGTTCGACATGGTGCTGGTCGACACGGCGCCGCTGCTCCCGGTCACCGACGCCGCGATCCTGTCCACCTCCGTGGACGGCGTGCTCGTCGTGGCCGGCGGCGGCATCGTCACCCGCGAGCAGCTCAAGCAGTCGATCTCGATGCTCGACGCCGTCGACGCCCACATCCTCGGCATCGTGCTCAACCGCACCAAGCGCGCCGCGTCCGGCATGGACACCTACACCTACCGGTCGGAGGCGCGGCACGGCGCGCTCGAGGTCGCCTCGGCGGCGGAGCGCCAGGCCGTCGCCGGCGGCGCCGAGCCCGAGGCCGCGGCGGTTGCCGACGAGCCCGCGTCCGGGGCAGTGCCGACCGTGGAGGAGCCGCCGGCACTCCCG
>NZ_JBFUIK010000012.1:0-119458 GCF_056401915.1 Cellulomonas sp. P4_D11
GTCCCGGGCGCGGCGGCCCGGGCCTGGCGCGACGACACCGACGCCGGCCGCGTCTGGGCGTGCGCCGACGGACCGCGCTGGGCGGTCGGTGCCGACGGGGGCCCGGACGCGTCCCTCGTCCTGTACCGGCACGGGTCCGGACCGGTCGAGGGCGGGACCGCGACGTTCTGCGTCGACCTCGCGCTCACGTCCGCGGAGCGCGCGGCCGTCGTGCGGGCGGCCACCCTGCCGGCCGCGCCGGAGCAGCCCCCACCGCCCACGCCGGTCGTCGCGGCCCCAGACTGGCTGACCGGCACGGTCCGCATCGAGCTGACCGCGGGGGTCGCGGCGTCGACGTCGACCTCGCTGCTGGGCGACAACCGCGCGACGTTGGTGCTCACGCTCGACGCCGCCTCCGGGCCGGCGCTCGCGACGGCCTGGGCCGCGGGCCTGCCCGACGCGCACGCGGTCGCGGACCTGCGGGTGCGCGCGGTCCGGCGGGCGTCGGCGCGGGCGTCGGCACCCGGCGTGCACGTGGCCGTCGACGTGTCCGACGTCGTCGACGAGCCCCTGACGCTCACGTCCGACCTCCGGCTTCCGGAGCCCGCGCGTATCTCCCGCCTCTCCGACATCCACCTCTAGGCATCGCAGCTTCGAGAGGAACCGCACCATGCTCAGCTTCTACGACAGCCTGACCGTCCCCGGCCTGGACAGCGTGACCGTCTACCGGGACGACGAGGACGCCTGCCGGTTCTACGTCATGCCGGCGACGCCGCGCATGGCGCGCGACGACCAGGGCCAGCTCCTGCTGCAGCTCATGATCTACGCGCGCAACGTGGACACCCTGCCGCCGGAGGAGCTCGAGGCGCAGCGCGGCTGGATCGCGGCCTCCGTCGAGCTGCGGCTGACCGACGCCGAGGAGGAGCAGGTCCGCGCGTACCTCAAGGAGGTCATCAACACGGGCCGGTTCCTCTGGTTCGCGCGCTTCTACCGGCTGGACCTCGCGCCGCGCGAGCCCAAGATCACGCTGCCCGCCGAGTGGATCTCGGGCGACGTCTCCCTGTCGATGCCGGCCCCGGGCGGGTCGAGCACGATCACCACCTCGAAGCCGTCGCTCATCGGCACCAACGTGGCGACGCTCGCCGGCGACCTGGGCCAGGACGCCTCCGAGCTGGCCCGGCAGGGGGTGCTCAAGGGCGGGCTGCCGATGGCCGTGAACTACACCAACCTCACGTTCGCGGCGCGGATCCCGTCGATCACCGTGCGCATCCACGGCGACCGCAGCGCGTTCATGAGCGAGGCGATCAAGCGGTACGAGAACGTGCACGTCGAGCACACCCGCACCGAGGTCGACTACTTCGGCGGCCTGATCTCGTTCACCTACGACTACTACCGCCGCTGGACCACGCCGGGCGTGACCATCTCCCAGTTCCAGAACGACACCCAGTCGATCACGCTCGAGATCGACGACACGGACTTCCGCAACGACCCGGACTCGGTGGCCATCCGCGCCAAGTTCGAGGAGATGGCGATCAAGATCTTCACGGAGTCCGTGGTGCCGTCGATCATGAAGGGCGCGGAGGAGCAGTTCAAGGCGGCCCGCGAGGCGATGGCCAAGACCCAGGACCCGTCGAAGCCGCCGCCGGACGTCTCCGAGCAGGAGATCACCTCGACCGTCACCGGCACGGTCGACATCACGTTCTCCAAGTCGGCCGTGGTGCAGATCGCCAAGAACCCCAACGGCGCGCTGGCCAAGGACCTGACGCCCGAGGAGATCACCAAGGCGGTGACCTACCTCGACCTCAGCAACCCGTACTTCAAGGAGCTGTTCCTGCGGGTGCACGCCAACGTGAACTTCGAGCAGGACCCTGTCTACGGCCTCAAGGTCAACGTCGAGTACGACCAGCAGGACGACCAGATCCCCCGCCCGGTCAAGGGCGCGAAGTCGATGCTGTTCACCAGTGCCGACGAGGTGAAGACGTTCCGGCAGATCCTCGCGCGCGGCTCGGACGGCAAGACCAAGGACGAGTACCGGTACTTCTCGGAGATCATCTACAAGGAGACCGGCCAGACGATCCGCGTGCCCGCCAGCGGGTACCTGCCGGGCACCGGCACCGAGCTGATCATCAGCTACCGCTCGCTCGGGTTCGTCAAGGTCGGCGTCACGCTCGGGCCGCAGCCCGCCGAGGTCGTGTCCGTGCGCGTGGCGTTCACCTACCCGCGCTCGACGGCCCAGACCGCGACGCAGACCATCGAGCTCACGCCGGCGGCACCCTCGGGGCGGTACTTCACCTACACCGGCCACGACGGCGACCCCGACCCGTACACGTACGCCGTCACCTACGTGCTCGCCGACGGCCAGCAGATGGACGTCGCGCCGCAGACCAGCCGCTCCGAGACCCTGGCCGTCGGCAACCCGTTCGAGGGCAGGACCACCGCGACGTTCGTGGCGCAGGGCGACTTCTCGGTGGTGGACAAGGTCATCGTCGACGCCGCCTACGACGACGCCGATCACGACCTGCACCTCACCCACCACGCCGAGCTGGCCACCAACGGCGCCTCCGACCCGTGGTCGGTGGCGCTGCGCGACCCGGCCCGCACGGCGTTCACCTACCGGACCACGGTGCTGTTCAAGAACGGCTCGAGCGAGCAGCGGGGCCCGACGCCCGCGGTCCTGGGCGAGACCGTGCTCGTGGGCGTCGGGGCCAGCGCCGCGCTCGAGGTCATGCTCGTGCCCAACCTCGACGACCGGTCGTTCAGCTCCGCGATCGTCCAGCTGGAGTACCACGACCCCGCGGGCGCGACGCAGACGCAGAGCTACCAGCTGACCAACGCCACCGCGCCGCCCGTGTTCCGGGTGCTGCTGCGCGACCCCGCGGCACGCACCTACCGGTACCGCATCCAGCTGCTGGCCCTCGGCAACGGCCAGCCGTGGGACTCCGGCTGGCGCGACGGCACCGACAGCGTGCTCCTGGTGCGGGCGGACACGCCGGTGACCCCACCCACACCGGCCGCTCCCCCGGCCACGCCCGCGCCGCCGGTCGCGACGCCGACCCCGCCGGTCAGCCCCGCCCCGCCGGAGCCGGTCCCCGGGCCGGGCACGGCCACCCCGCCGACCCCGGTGGCCTGAGCCATGGCCGACAACACGATGGCGATCGCCGGCCTGTCCGGCGCGACGTTCCAGCTGGCCCGCTCGCAGACGATCGCGACCTCGGTCAACCTGTCGATGCTGCAGCGCGCGGTGCTGGTGGTCGGCGGTGGCGGCCCCACGTTCGCCGCGGGCCAGGAGCCCCTGCTCGACGGCACCGCGTACACGGCGACCGACGGCGTCGCGTACTTCCGCCCGCAGATCATGGTCGCCGGCCGCCCGCCGGGCCGGCGCCCCGGGCCGGACGTCTGGTTCCTCAAGGACGACGCGGGCGACATCAGCCTCCAGTGGACGCTGGCCACGGCCCCGTTCCCGGCCAACCCCGCGGCCGTCCCGCTGCCGTTCACCATCACCGCGGTGCGCATGGAGTGGGCGCAGGGCTCGTTCGACTTCGTCGCGCCCGGCGTCGAGCCCGTCGAGGGCCATGCGCCCGACCAGCCGGCGTACCTGATCCACGGCGGGGCACCCCTGCTGCGCGAGAAGGCGAACGAGCTCGAGGCGGCGATGAACCGCCCGGACTCGGCCTGCCGGCTGACGGTGACCTACACCTACGACTACACGGTGCAGGTCCCGGTCGACGGCGGCCAGTCGCCCACGGGTCCGGTGCTCGACGTGCCGATCGTCCGCGACCACCGGCACGACATCGGCGACGCCGTCGTGCGCGACCACCGGATCCGGGACGGTGTGCGGCTGTCGCCGCAGGCCGACCTCGTGTCGTTCGACGTCTCCGCCGCCGTCGTCGCCGAACCCGCGATGTCGGCCGTGCCCGTCGCCGGCCTGACCCGCCGGTTCGACGCGCGGATCAGCAACGTCTTCGAGGGCGCCGCACTGTCGGCGATCTTCGCGGCGCAGCAGACCAACCCCGAGAACCGGACGCAGACGGTGGTGCGCTCGGTGCCGTTCGTGTTCGAGCCCTCCGACGAGCAGAACGCGCCGATCTACCGCTCCCTGCACGGCGCGGCGAACCTCACGGACGCCTGGGTGCGCGGCGACGGCGGCTGGATGAGCGGCTCGGAGCTGCCGAACACGGTCTACCGCCTGCCCGACGACCTCCGCCTCGCCTGGGACACCGAGCTGGGCGGCCCGCACATGGTGCCGACGCTGCACCGCGCGACCACCGGCGACATGCGCGTGCGGCTCCTGGTGCGGCTCGCGCCGTGGCACGACACCCGCAAGGTCGCGCTCGTGCGCAAGCTGGTCAACCTGCCCGCCGCGCACGTCGTCATCGGCGAGGTCGACAAGTCGATGCTGCGCATGGGCGGCTCGTTCCCCGAGGAGCTGTCGGTCGTCGGCGACGCCGGCGCCCCCGCCCCGCTGACCGGTCTCGACCTGACGCTCGACCTCTCGCTCGCGTACTACCAGCTGTTCTGCGAGCAGATCACGACGCCGATCGGCGTCCCCGGCACGGTCGACGTCGTGCTGGCCACCTCGCCGCCGGCGACCGAGGGCGCCGAGGCGACCGCCCAGGCCACGACCGTCCCGGTGCAGCTGCGCCTCGACCGCGTCGACGACCTGCCGTGCTCGGTCGCGTTGCCCGAGGTCTCGTCCCCGCGCACGGTCACCGTGACCAACCTGTCGGGCGTCGACATCACCGTGGCCGGCGCCGAGGTCACGCTGCTGCAGGTCGACGAGGAGTCGGTGACGCCGGTCGACACCTGCCCGGGCCGCTGCACCGCCACGTTCCCGCTGACCATCCCGAGCACGGGGTCGGTCGAGCTGCCCATCGAGCCCGCGGAGGAGGCCGCCACCCCGGACGCCCAGATGATCTGGAACGGGGTGCTCTTCGAGCTGGTCGACAAGCGCCTCCTCACCACCCCCGACCAGATGCTCAAGCACCTGCACGAGCTGGCCGGCGCGTCGGACTCGAGCCGCGACCTCAGCGTCTCGTCGCCGGTCTTCGCCACCGGCACCGTGCCCGAGCGGTGGAAGGGCCTGGTGAGCATCGAGGTCGAGGTCACGCCACCGGGCGGCGCGCCGACGTCGGTGGTGCTCAGCCCGACCAACCCGAGCCGGACGATCGCGGCGCGGATCACGCTGCAGGACGTGGCCGCGGGCGCGCCGGGGGGCATCTCGGCCGTCGGCTTCCGGGTGCGGAACAACTACGCCGACCACCAGGGCCAGTGGACGGAGAGCCAGCAGCAGTCGGGCACGGACCTCGTCGTCTACCCGAACGCGACGCCGGGCGACTGACGGTGCGGGCCGTCGCGGCGACGGTCGGCTCGGCCGTGCGCCGGCTCGGCCAGCTCGCGCACCGCGGCGGCACGTGGACCGACTTCTGGCTCGACCCCGGTCCGTCCTCGTCGTGGGTCACGGCCTACGTCGGCCTCACGCTGGCGCACGCGGCCGACGACGACCGCCTGCACCCGGACGTGCGGGCGCTCGCCCGCCGCACCGCCGACCGAGCCTCCGACGCGCTGCTGAGCACCACGCGCGACGCCGCCTGGGGCTGGTCCCCCACGGTCCGGCCCGACGCGGACTCGACGGCCTGGGCGGTGCGTCTCCTGTGCGCGACGGGTCGGCCGGTCGAGGCGCGGACGTGGGCGTTCCTCGACGAGCACACGGGCGCGGACGGCGTGCGCACCTACGCGGGGTCGCACGCCGCGGGCCGCTGGTCCGACGCGATGCCCGAGGTCACCGCCGTCGCGCTCATGGCCCGGCACGAGGGTGGCCGGCTGCCCCGGGAGCAGCTCGCCGCGCGGTGGGTCGAGCGCTTCGGCGCGGACAGCGGCTGGTCCAGCCACTGGTGGCCAGGCACGGCCCACCCGACGGCGCTCGTGCTCAGCGCCTGGCAGCTCGCGGRCCGGCCCGCAGGGGGCCACCAGGTCGAGGCACCGGCGAGCGGCGACCCCGCCGATCTCGTGCGGATCGCGGCGGCGCTCGGGGTGCCGACGAGCCTGGACCGGCTGCTCGCCGGCGCGCAGCCGAACGGCCAGTGGCCGGGGGCCACGGTGCTCCTCGTCCCGGCCGCCCACCCCGGGCAGGCGCCCACCCGCACGACCGACGCCCGCGGCGCCTTCACCACGGCGACCGCGCTCGACGCGCTGCTGGCCACCCGCCCCTGGCCGTCGGCTCCCGCACGCCCGGCGCGCCCACGCTCCCGCGACGATCGCTGGGACCCGGTCGTCGCCGACGCGGCCACCGCCCAGGGCGTGGACGACACCACCGCCCTCGCGGCGTTCCGGGCGCTCACCCGCGAGAGCCTGGCCGCCCCCTCGCCGTGGCCCGCCGAGCAGCTCTCGTCGCTCGCGGCCGGGCTCCCCGTCGAGCTCTCGGTGCAGCTCGGCACCCACCCCGACGCCGCTCTCCGGCTCGCGTGCGACGTGGGCGACCCGCGGCTCGCACCGCACCGCCGAGCGCGCTCCGGCCTGGCCGCCCTCGCCCGGACCGCCGACCACCTCGGTCTCGCGGACGCGTGGCACGCCGCCCGGCCGGTGCTCGGTCTGCTCACCGACCGCGACCTGCCGGTCCCGGACGGCAGCCGGTTCTGGCTCTGGGGCGGCCTCGACCTGCGCGCGGACTCCTCGGCCACGCTCAAGGCGTACCTGTCGATGCACGGCGGCGACGTGCCCGGCTGGCAGGCGCGCGAGACCGCCGCCCTCGTCGCGGCCGGCGTCCCCGCCGGGGCGCCGGTCCACGACGCGACCAGTCTCCTGGCGACGGCGGGGTGGTGTCAGCAGGTCGGGGTCGGCCTCGCCGCCGACGGTCGGTGGGGCCTCAAGGTCTACTACGAGCTCGGCGGGTGGCACCCCGAGCTCGTGCGCGAGGTGCTCGCCGCCTGCCGCCTGCCCGACGAGGTCGGCAGCCTGACCCCGGAGGTCCCGGGCGTGCTGCGCGCCTCCCTGGCCGCACGCCGGCGCGCGGGCGTCTCCCTGCGCGTGGATCCCGCGACGGGCGCGGTCGGCGAGCTCACGGTGACGTCGGCGTTCCCGCCGCCGCTCGTCGGGCGCGACGAGCTGGACGCGCGCGTCCTGCGCTGGCTCGCGACCACCGGCGCCGAGACCGGCCCGCTGGCCGCGCTCCTCGCCGCCGTCGCGCCGACGTGGCGGGACGCGCCGCCGCTCGACCGCCGCCTGAGCCTGTTCACCCGCAGCCTGAGCCGCACGCGGACGGCGACGACGGTCTACGTGCGGCCCGGGCTCACGCGAGCGTGACCCACTGCGCCCGCCAGGCGGGTGCCTCGAACGGCTCCGCCCAGTAGGCGGTCTCGCGGGCGATCTTCCCGTCCCGCAGCTCGAAGATGAACGTGCTGAGGAACACCGGACCGTCGTAGTCCAGCCTCGCCTCGAGCACGACCAGGTCGTTCTCGGCCAGCACCCGACGCGGGGTGATGGTCGGCAGTCCCGGGAACGCGCCGTAGACCCCACGCCGGGCGTCGCCGCCCACGACGGTCTCCCCCGACTGCGGCCAGTCCATCACCGCGTCCTCGTGGAACAGGTCGTCCATGACGTCGACCTTGCGGTCGTTCAGGGCCTGGACCAGCCGCTCGACGACGGCACGGTTCTCCGCCTCGGACATCCCGCTCACCGCCTGCGGGCGTAGTCGCTCGCGCCGTACCAGTCGACGACCACGACTGGTTCGTCGCCGAGCACCCAGGCGTCGTGCCCCTGGGGCAGGGAGGTGACGTCGCCGGCCGTCGCGACCATCTCGGTGCCGTCGTCCATGCGGATGGCCAGCCGACCGCTCACGTGGTACTGGAAGTGGGGCGCCTGGCAGCTCGGTGTGCCCGCGATCGGCTTGACGTCGACGGACCAGCGCCAGCCCGGGTCGAGGACCAGTCGGCCGATCTCGCTGTCCCCCACGGTGACGATCTCTGCTCTGCCGTGCGGGAACTCCCGGGTCTCGTCGGGCGCCTGGAACGTCTTGTGCGCTGTCTCCTGCATCGGTCCGGCCTCCTCGTACGTCGGGCGTTCTGTCCTGATATGAACCCTGCTCTGGTATCCTGACCTTCTAGTAGGTAGGTGTCAATGAATCTCACCCGACGGAGGATGCGGGCATGACCCAGACCGACGCCCCCGACACCCGCACGCGGATCCTCGACGTCGCCGAGCGCCTGGTGCAGACCCGCGGCTTCAACGGGTTCAGCTATGCCGACGTGGCCACGGAGCTCGGCATCGCCAAGCCGAGCCTCCACTACCACTTCGGGACGAAGGCCGACCTCGGCGAGGCGCTCATCCGTCGGTACGCCGAGCGGTTCGCCGCCGCGCTGACCGCGATCGACGCGCGGCCCGACGACGCCCGGCGCAAGCTCGACGCCTACGCGGCCCTGTACACCGACGTCCTGCGCGACCAGCGGATGTGCCTGTGCGGCATGCTCGCCGCCGAGTACCCCACGCTGCCGGAGCCCATGCGGGCCGCCGTCACGACGTTCTTCGACGACAACGAGGCGTGGCTCGAGCAGGTGCTCGATGCGGGCCGCGCGCAGGGCGCGCTCCAGCTGACCGGGCCGTCGGACGAGGCCGCCCGGATCATCGTCGGCGGGCTGGAGGGCGCCATGCTCGTCGCGCGGTCGCACGGCGACCCCACCCGGTTCGAGACCGCGGCGGGCCGGTTGCTCGCGGACGTGACGGGTGCGGGCACCACCTGACCGCCGGCCGGTCGCGGCCGAAGGGGCGTCGCTAGCATCGGGGGCATGCGCAGCTCACTGATGCAGAACGCCGAACGGTCCACCGAGCCCGGCAGCTTCGTGCTCCAGAACACGCGGATGCTTAAGGTCGACCTCGCCGGCACCGGCGGGTTCTTCTACGCCAAGCAGGGGTCGATGGTGGCCTACCAGGGCGACGTCGACTTCGCCTACGAGGGCAGCGGCGGCATGACCAAGATGTTCAAGAAGGCGTTCACCGGCGAGGGCATGAAGCTCATGAAGGTGTCCGGCAGCGGGGACGTGTTCCTCGCCCAGGACGCCGACGAGATCTTCGTGCTCGAGCTCGAGAACGAGAGCGTCACGGTCAGCGGGTCGAACATCCTCGCCTTCGAGAGCACGCTGACGTGGGACATCAAGCGCGTCGAGGGGGCCTCGATGCTCAGCGGGGGGCTCTTCAACACGACGTTCTCGGGATCCGGTGCGCTCGCGGTCACCGCGTACGGGACGCCCGTCGTCCTCCAGGTCGACGTCCCGACGTTCGTCGACATCCAGTCCGCCGTCCTCTGGTCGACCTCGCTCACCTCCAGCGTCCGCAAGACCGCCAAGATGTCCGCGGCGATCGGCCGGGGCTCGGGCGAGGCCTACCAGCTGGGCCTGTCGGGCAACGGGTTCGTCGTCGTGCAGGCCTCCGAGGGCCACACGATCCCGACGCAGAACTGAACCGGAACGCCGATCGGCCCCGGCGCGGGTGCGCCGGGGCCGATCGGAAATGAGGTGCGTCAGGCCACGCGGCCGGTCGCGTTCTCCTCGTCGCCGATCTTGTGCACGACGATCGAGTTGGTCGAGCCGACCACGCCCACGGGGGCGCCGGCGACGACCACGACGTAGTCGCCGATCTCCGCGAGGCCCTGCGCCCGCAGGGTCGAGTCGACCTGGTTGACCATCGCGTCGGTGCTCTCCACGGCCGGCACGCGGTACGTCTGCACGCCCCAGCTGAGCGAGAGCACGTTGCGCACGTCGTCGACCGGCGTGAACGCCAGCAGCGGGATGGCCGAGCGCAGGCGCGACATCCGCCGGGCCGAGTCGCCCGACTGCGTGAACGTGACCAGGTACTTCACGTCGAGCGTCTCGCCGATCTCGGCGGCCGCGCGGGTGATCGCGCCACCACGGGTGTGCGGCGTGGAGCCGAGCGGCGCGATGCGCTCGCGACCGAGCTCCTCGGTCGCCTCAATGATCCGCGCCATCGTGCGCACGGTCTCGATCGGGTAGTCGCCCACGCTGGTCTCGCCCGAGAGCATGACCGCGTCGGCGCCGTCGAGCACCGCGTTGGCGCAGTCCGACGTCTCGGCGCGCGTCGGGCGCGGGTTCGTCGTCATCGACTCGAGCACCTGCGTCGCGACGATGACCGGCTTGGCGTTGCGGCGGGCCAGCTCGACCGCGCGCTTCTGCACGAGCGGGACCTGCTCGAGCGGCAGCTCGACGCCCAGGTCGCCGCGGGCGACCATGATGCCGTCGAACGCGGCGATGATCTCGGCCAGGTTCTCGACGGCCTGCGGCTTCTCGATCTTGGCGATGACCGGGACGACCCGGTTCTCCTCCTCCATGATCCGGCGCACGTCGGTGTAGTCGTCGGCCGACCGCACGAACGACAGGGCGATGATGTCGGCGCCGATGGTGAGGGCCCAGCGCAGGTCCTCCTCGTCCTTGTCGCTCATCGCGGGAACGGACACGGCGACGCCGGGCAGGTTGAGGCCCTTGTTGTTCGACACGGGTCCGGGGACCTCGACGCGCGTGACCACGCGCGGGCCCTCGACGGCGGTCACGCGGACCAGGACCTTGCCGTCGTCGATGAGGATCGGGTCGCCCACGCGCGCGTCGTTCGGCAGACCCTTGTGGGTCGTCGAGACGAGCTCCTTGGTGCCCTCGACGTCCTCCGTCGTGATGGTGAACGTGTCGCCGACCGCGAGGTCGTGCTTGCCGTCCTTGAACCGGCCGAGCCGGATCTTCGGGCCCTGCAGGTCCACCAGGACGGCGACCGAGCGACCCGACGCCTGCGCGGCGGCGCGGACGTTGTCGTACACCTTCTTGTGGACCTCGGTGTCGCCGTGGCTGCGGTTGAGCCGCGCCACGTCCATCCCGGCGTCGACGAGGGCCTGGATCTGCTCCGCGGACTCCGTGGCGGGGCCGATGGTGCAGACGATCTTTGCTCTACGCATGAAGCGAGCCTATGCCTTCCGTGTATTCAAGGTCGGACCGAAAGTCCCGTCCGGCCACCATGGCCGGCCGGTAGACGACACCCGGTCAGGAGGGGTTCAGGGGCGCAGCGCCACGGTGCTGGCGGTGACCGGGGAGGGCAGCTCCGTGCTGCCGGAGAGGTAGGTGTCGACGGCCGCGGCGGCCGCCCGGCCCTCGGCGATCGCCCAGACGATGAGCGACTGGCCGCGGCCCGCGTCGCCGGCGACGAACACGCCGGGGACGGTCGTCGCGTAGTCGTCCGTGCGCGCCACCAGTCCGCGCGGCGTGAGCTCGATGCCGATCTGCGCGGTGAGCGGGTCGACCTCGGGACCGGTGAAGCCCATCGCGACGAGCACCAGGTCCGCGGGGATCTCCCGCTCGGTCCCGGGCGTCGGCACGCGGCGCCCGTCGGACAGGTACTGCGTCGTCGCCAGCTTCAGCGCGCGGACCGTGCCGGTGTCGTCGCCGACGAACTCGACCGTCGACGCGAGGTAGTCACGCTCGCCGCCCTCGGCGTGGGACGACGACACCTCGAACAGGATCGGGTCGGTCGGCCACGGCTGGTGCGCGGGGCGCTCCTCCGGCGGGCGCTTGCCGATGGCCAGCGTCGTCACCGACGCGGCACCCTGGCGCAGCGCGGTGCCGAGGCAGTCCGAGCCGGTGTCGCCGCCGCCGATGATGATGACGTGCTTGCCCTCGGCGGTGATCTGGTCCGCGACGGGCTTGCCGGCGGCGACCGAGTTGGCCTGGTGCAGGAACTCCATGGCGACGTGCACGCCGCCGAGCTCCTTGCCCGGCACCTGCAGCTCGCGCGGCACGGTGGCACCCGTGGCGATGACGATCGCGTCGTACCGCGCCTGCAGCTGCGGCCAGGTGACGTCGCGCCCGACCTCGACGCCCGGGCGGAACCGCGTGCCCTCGGCCTCCATCTGCGCCAGGCGGCGGTCGATGTGGATCTTCTCGAGCTTGAAGTCGGGCACGCCGTACCGCATGAGGCCGCCGATGGCGTCGTCGCGCTCGTAGACGGCGACCGTGTGCCCGGCGCGCGTGAGCTGCTGCGCCGCGGCCATGCCGGCCGGGCCCGAGCCGACCACCGCGACCGTGTGGCCCGTGAGGCGCTGGGGCACCTGCGGCGTGACGTACCCGCGCTCGAACGCCTCGTCGATGATCGAGACCTCGATGTTCTTGATGGTCACGGCCGGCTGGTTGATGCCCAGGACGCAGCTGGACTCGCACGGCGCCGGGCAGATGCGTCCCGTGAACTCCGGGAAGTTGTTGGTCGCGTGCAGGCGGTCGATCGCGTCCGACCACTGCCCGCGCCACACCAGGTCGTTCCACTCGGGGATGAGGTTCCCGAGCGGGCACCCATTGTGGCAGAACGGGATGCCGCAGTCCATGCAGCGGCCCGCCTGCTCCTTGAGGTACGGCTGGCCGTCCTGCAGGTGCTCGTGGACGTCCTTCCAGTCGCGCAGCCGGATCTCGACGGGGCGGTTGGGCGGGAGCTCACGGTCCCGCACCTTCAGGAAGCCGCGGGGGTCAGCCACGGGCCACCTCCAGGATCTGGTCCCACACGCCGGGCGCGGCCGGGTCGAGGCCGTCGGCCTCGGCCTGGGCCAGCGCACGGCGGACGCGGGCGTACTCGGTGGGCAGCAGGCGCGTGAATCGCGCCCGCGTCGAAGAGAAGTCCTCGAGCAGCTGAGCCGCGACCGGCGAGCCGGTCTCGTCGAGGTGCGCGCGCAGGAGGGCCGAGACCAGCTCGGCGTCCTCGTCGTCGAGCGGGTCGAGCGACAGCTCGTTCGTCCGCAGGGCGTCGATGTTGACCAGCGCCGGCTCGAGGTCGAGCACGTAGGCCGTGCCGCCCGACATGCCGGCGCCGAAGTTGCGTCCCGTGCGGCCGAGCACGAGGACCGTGCCGCCGGTCATGTACTCGCAGCCGTGGTCGCCCACGCCCTCGACCACCAGCGTGGCGCCCGAGTTCCGGACGCCGAACCGCTCGCCGACCAGCCCGCGCAGGAAGACCTGCCCGGTGGTCGCGCCGTAGCCGATGACGTTGCCGGCGACCACGTTGTGCTCGCTCGACAGCGCGGCGTTGCGGTCCGGTCGGACGACGATCCGGCCGCCGGAGAGGCCCTTGCCGACGTAGTCGTTGGCGTCGCCGAACAGCCGCAGGGTGATGCCCCGGGGCAGGAACGCGCCGAACGACTGGCCCGCCGAGCCCGTGAGGGTCACGTCGATGGTGTCGTCCGCGAGACCCGCTCCCCCGAACCGCTTGGTCACCTCGTGGCCGAGCATCGTGCCGACCGTCCGGTTGACGTTGCGGACGGGCAGGTCGATCCGGACCGGCTCGCGGCGCTCGAGGGCGTCCTCGGCCAGCGCGATCAGGCGGTTGTCGAGCGCGCGGTCGAGGCCGTGGTCCTGGTCCTTGGTGCGGTGCAGCTCCGTGCCGGCGACCGGCGACGGGACCGCGAGCACCGGCGCCAGGTCGAGGCCCTCGGCCTTCCAGTGGTCGATCGCCGCGCGCGTGTCGAGCAGCTCGACGTGACCGACCGCCTCGAGCAGCGTGCGGAAGCCCAGCTGCGCGAGCAGCGCGCGGACCTCCTCCGCGATGAACTCCATGAACGTGACGACGAACTCCGGCTTGCCCGTGAACCGGGCGCGCAGCTCGGGGTTCTGCGTCGCGACGCCCACCGGGCACGTGTCGAGGTGGCAGACGCGCATCATGATGCAGCCCGAGACCACCAGCGGCGCCGTGGCGAAGCCGAACTCCTCGGCCCCGAGCAGGGCGCCGATGATGACGTCGCGGCCGGTCTTCAGCTGCCCGTCCACCTGCACCACGACGCGGTCGCGCAGGTTGTTGAGCACCAGCGTCTGCTGGGTCTCGGCCAGGCCGATCTCCCACGGCGTGCCGGCGTGCTTGAGCGACGTCAGCGGGCTCGCGCCCGTGCCGCCGTCGTGGCCCGAGATGAGCACCACGTCGGAGTGCGCCTTGGCGACGCCCGCGGCGATGGTGCCGACGCCGAACTCGCTGACGAGCTTGGTGTGGATCCGAGCCCGCGGGTTCGCGTTCTTGGCGTCGTGGATCAGCTGCGCCAGGTCCTCGATCGAGTAGATGTCGTGGTGCGGCGGCGGCGAGATCAGGCCGACGCCCGGCGTCGAGTGCCGCGTGCGCCCGATCCACGGGTAGACCTTGTTGCCCGGCAGCTGACCGCCCTCGCCGGGCTTGGCGCCCTGCGCGAGCTTGATCTGGATGTCGTCGGCGTTGGTCAGGTACTCGCTGGTCACGCCGAACCGGCCCGACGCGATCTGCTTGATCGCGGAGCGGCGCGCCGGGTCGTGCAGGCGCTCCGGGTCCTCGCCGCCCTCACCGGTGTTCGACTTGGCGCCGATGCTGTTCATGGCGATCGCGAGCGTCTCGTGCGCCTCCATGGAGATGGAGCCGTACGACATCGCGCCGGTGTTGAACCGCTTGACGATCTCGCTGACGGGCTCGACCTCGTCCAGCGGCACCGGCTCGCGCACGCCGTCCTTGAACGCGAGCAGCCCGCGCAGGGTCATCAGTCGCGACGACTGCTCGTCGACGCGGTGCGTGTACTGCTGGAAGACGTCGAACTGCCGCGTGCGCGTCGAGTGCTGCAGGCGGAACACCGTCTCGGGGTCGAACAGGTGGTCCTCGCCGTCGCGACGCCACTGGTACTCGCCGCCGACCGCGAGCCGCAGGTGCGCCTGGCGGTTGCCGCTGGCCGGGTAGGCGTCCGCGTGCCGCGCGCCCACCTCCGCCGCGATGACGTCGAGCCCGATGCCGCCGAGCCGGCTGGTGGTGCCCGTGAAGTACTTGTCCACCAGCGGCTGCGAGAGCCCGATGGCCTCGAACACCTGGGCGCCGCGGTACGACGCGATGGTCGAGATGCCCATCTTGGACATGACCTTGAGCACGCCCTTGCCGAGCGCCTTGATGAGGTTGGCGACCGCCTTCTCCGGGCCGACGCCGGGCAGGTAGCCCGACCGCGCCAGGTCCTCGACGGTCTCCATGGCGAGGTACGGGTTGACCGCCGCGGCGCCGTAGCCGATCAGCAGCGCGACGTGGTGCACCTCGCGCACGTCCCCCGCCTCGACCACGAGCGAGATCTGCGTGCGGGTGTGCCGGCGCAGCGTGTGGTGGTGCACCGCGGACAGCAGCAGCAGCGACGGGATCGGCGCCAGGTCGGCGTCGGAGTTCCGGTCCGAGAGGACGAGGAAGCTCACGCCGTCGGCGACCGCCGCGTCGACCTCGGCGAAGATCTCCTCGAGGCGAGCCTCGAGCGCCTCTCCCCCGCCGCTGACCTTGTACAGGCCGCGGATGATGACCGACCGGAAGCCGAGCGACGGCTCCTTGGCCACGTGCACGATCTTGGCCAGCTGGTCGTTGTCGATCACGGGGAACGGCAGGATCAGCTTGCGGGCGTGGCCCGGGCCGTCCTCGAGCAGGTTGGGCTCGGGGCCGATCGCCCCGCCGATCGCCGTGACCAGCTCCTCACGGATGGCGTCCAGCGGCGGGTTGGTCACCTGCGCGAACATCTGCGTGAAGTAGTCGAAGAGCATCCGCGGCCGGCTGGACAGCACCGCGACCGGCGTGTCCGACCCCATCGCGCCCAGCGGCTCGGCGCCCGCCGCGGCCATCGGGCTGAGCAGGATCTTCAGCTCCTCCTCGGTGTAGCCGAACGCGCGCTGGCGCCGGCGGACCGAGGCAGCCGAGTGCGCGACGTGCTCGCGCTCGGGCAGCTGCTGCAGGTAGACCGAGTTGTCGCGCACCCAGTCGGCGTAGGGCCGCTGCGCCGCGAGCGACGACTTGATCTCCTGGTCGTCGATGATCCGGCCCTTGCCGGTGTCCACCAGGAACATGCGGCCGGGCTCGAGGCGGCCCTTGGCGACGACGGTCGCCGGGTCGATGTCGAGCACGCCGGCCTCGGACGCGCACACGACGAGCCCGTCCTCGGTCACCCAGTACCGACCGGGACGCAGCCCGTTGCGGTCCTGCACCGACCCGATCAGCGTGCCGTCGGTGAATGTGATCGCCGCCGGGCCGTCCCACGGCTCCATGAGCGTCGAGTGGTACTCGTAGAAGGCGCGCCGGGCGGGGTCCATCTGGGCGTGGTTCTCCCACGCCTCCGGGATCATCATCATCACCGCGTGCGGCAGCGTGCGGCCCGACAGGTGCAGCAGCTCGAGGACCTCGTCGAAGCTGCCCGAGTCCGAGCCGCCCGGCGTGCACACGGGCAGGAGCGGCGACAGGTCGCCCAGCTCCTCGCTGGCCAGCGTGCCCTCGCGCGCGGCCATCCAGTTGCGGTTGCCGCGCACCGTGTTGATCTCGCCGTTGTGCGCGATCATCCGGAACGGCTGCGCGAGCGGCCAGGAGGGGAACGTGTTCGTCGAGAAGCGCGAGTGCACCAGCGCGATCTCGGAGGCGTACCGCGGGTCCGACAGGTCGGCGAAGAACGGCTCGAGCTGGCCGGTGGTGAGCATGCCCTTGTAGGCGAGCGTGCGGGCCGACAGCGAGGCGAAGTAGAGGCCGTGCTCGCGCTCGGCGCGCTTGCGCAGCCGGTACGCGCGGCGGTCGAGGTCGATGCCGGACAGCTCCCGCGACGGGTCCGCGACGACGAGCTGGCGGAACACCGGCATCGAGGCACGCGCGGTCGGACCGACGAGGTCCGCGGTCACGACGACCTCGCGCCAGGCGAGCACGTCGAGCTTCTCCTCGGCGGCGATGGACTCGAGGGCCGCGACGGCCACACGCTGCTCGGTCTCGTCGACCGGCAGGAACGCCATGCCGATCGCGTAGAAGCCGGCGGGCGGCAGCTCGGCGTCGACGACGTCGCGCAGGAAGGCGTCGGGGATCTGCGTGAGGATGCCGGCGCCGTCGCCGCTGTCCTCCTCGGCGCCCACGGCGCCGCGGTGGTCCAGGTTGAGCAGCGCGGTGAGGCCCGCGTCGACGATGTCCCGGCCCGGGGTGCCGCGCAGCGTGGCGACGAACGCGAATCCGCACGCGTCGTGCTCGGCAGCGGGGTCGTAAAGACCCTGCGGCGGCGGCGCACTCATGGCGCCAGGGCTCGCGGGCGACGTCGACATCAGCACCGTCCTCACGGTCCCCGAGGGGTCGGGGCGTAGCACGAACAAGGGGGGAACGCGGGACGTCGTCGGCCCAGTGTGGCGACGATACAGGGCGGTCCGCGGACCGGTCGCATCGTCAGCGATGAGGGGGAGCCACCAGCCCTCCGCGGGTCAGCGGGCGGGGTCGGTCGCGTTCTCCTCGTCGTCCTGCACGGTCGGGGGTGCCAGCAGGAGGGTCGTGTCACGTCCTGGGTGCCGGCGCCCGACCACCACGAACGCTACCAGCGCTCCCAGACCCACGATGATGGACGTCCAGACGTTGATCCGGAGGCCCAGGAAGTGGTGGGCGGGATCGATCCGCAGCAGCTCGATCCAGAGCCGGCCCGTCGTGTAGATGACGACGTAGAGCCAGAACACGCGCCCGTAGCCCAGCCGCAGCCGGCGGTCGAGCCAGATCAGCAGCGCCGCGCCCGCGAGGTTCCAGATGATCTCGTACAGGAACGTCGGGTGGTAGAGCGTGCCCGCGGGATCGCCGACGGGCATGTGCTCAGGATCGATCCGCAGGCCCCACGGCAGCGTGGTGGGCCCGCCGTACAGCTCCTGGTTGAACCAGTTGCCCAGCCGGCCGATCGCCTGCGCCACCAGCAGGCCGGGCGCGAGCGCGTCGGCCCACGGGGGGAGCCGGACGCCCTGGCGGCGGGCGCCGATCCAGGCACCGACGCCGCCGAGCGCGACGGCCCCCCAGATGCCGAGCCCGCCCTCCCAGATGTACAGGGCGCGCACGGGGTCCCCGCCGACGCCGAAGTACGCGTCGGGCGAGGTGATGACGTGGTAGATCCGGCCGCCGACGATGCCGAACGGCACGGCCCAGAACGCGATCTCGAGGGTCGTGTCGGGCTCGCCGCCGCGCTCGATCCAGCGGCGCCGGGTCATCCAGAGCGCGACCACGATGCCGAGCAGGATCGCGAACGCGTAGGCGCGCACCGGGAAGGGCCCGAGGTGCCAGACGCCCTGCGACGGGCTCGGGATCGCGACCGGGAGCAGCGCGCTCACCGGGCCCTCACCGGTGCCGAGCGGACGCCCTCGGCCAGGTCGGTGGCCAGACGCGCCAGCGCGGCGCGGCCCGCCGCGTCGTCGTCCGCGTCGAGCAGCGTGCGCACCAGCGCCGAGCCGACGATGACCCCGTCGGCGTAGCGGGCCACCTCGGCGGCCTGGTCCGGGCGGGACACCCCGAGGCCGACGCACACGTGCGCCGCGCCGGCCGCGCGCGTGTGCGCGACGAGCTCCTCGGCGCGGCTGCCGACCGTCGCGCGCTCCCCCGTGACGCCCATGGTCGAGGCGGCGTAGACGAACCCGCGCGACGCGGCGCTGGTCGAGACGAGGCGCTCGGGCGTCGAGCTGGGGGCGACGAGGAACACGCGGTCGAGCCCGTGGGCGTCGGAGGCGGCGATCCAGTCGGCGGCCTCGTCCGGGATGAGGTCCGGCGTGATCAGGCCGGCGCCGCCCGCCGCGGCGAGATCGCGCGCGAACGCGTCGACGCCGTAGCGCAGCACCAGGTTCCAGTAGGTCATGACCAGCACGGGGGCGCCGCGCCCGGCCACCCGCTCGACCGCGCGGATCGTGTCGCTCACGCGCGTGCCGCGCGCCAGGGCCGCGTCCACCGCGCGCTGCACGGTCGGACCGTCCATGACGGGGTCGCTGTACGGCACCCCGAGCTCGACCACGTCCACGCCGGCGTCGATCATCGTGCGGACGGCCTCGACCGACCCGTCCACCGAGGGGTACCCGACGGGCAGGTAGCCGATGAACGCGGGGCGCCCGAGGGCGTCGAGGTGCTCCGCGACCTGCGACCGGACGGCGACGGCGCTCACAGCTGCTCTCCCTGGTCGGCCAGCACGACGGGCTCGTCCTCGATCAGGTCGAACCACGCCGCGGCGGTGGCCACGTCCTTGTCCCCGCGTCCCGACAGGTTGATCAGCAGCACCGGCTCGTGGCCGTCGTCGCCGGTCCAGGTCGCCAGCTCCGCGCCCAGCTGGATCGCGCCCGCCAGCGCGTGCGCCGACTCGATCGCCGGGATGATCCCCTCGGTCCGGCACAGGAGGCGGAAGGCCTCCATCGCCTCGTCGTCCGTGACGGGCCGGTAGTCGGCGCGCCCGATGTCGTGCAGCCACGCGTGCTCGGGACCGACGCTCGGGTAGTCGAGGCCCGCCGACACGGAGTGGCTGGGCAGCGTCTGGCCGTCGTGGTCCTGCAGCAGGTACGACTTGGCGCCGTGCAGCACGCCGGGCTCGCCGCCCGAGAACCGTGCCGCGTGCCGGCCGGACGAGATGCCCGCGCCGCCGGCCTCGAAGCCGAACAGCCGCACGCCGGGGTCGTCGAGGAACGCGTTGAAGATGCCCATGGCGTTGGACCCGCCGCCGACGCACGCCGCCACCGCGTCGGGCAGCCGGCCGATCTCCTCGAGGAGCTGGGCCTTGGCCTCCTCGCCGATGATCTTGTGGAAGTCGCGGACCATCTCGGGGAACGGGTGCGGCCCCGTGACGGTGCCGAGCAGGTAGTGCGTGGTCTCGACGTTGGCCACCCAGTCGCGCAGGGCCTCGTTGATCGCGTCCTTGAGGGTCCGCGTGCCGATCGTCACCGGGATGACCTCGGCGCCGAGGAGCCGCATGCGCGCGACGTTGAGCGCCTGCCGCCGCGTGTCCTCCTCGCCCATGTAGACCGTGCACTCGAGGTCGAGCAGCGCGGCCGCGGTCGCCGTGGCGACGCCGTGCTGGCCGGCCCCGGTCTCCGCGATCACGCGCGTCTTGCCCATGCGCTTGACCAGCAGGGCCTGGCCGAGCACGTTGTTGATCTTGTGCGAGCCCGTGTGGTTGAGGTCCTCGCGCTTGAGGAACACCCGTACGCCGGGCGCGACGTGGGCGGCGAACCGCGGCACCTCGGTCAGCGGGCTCGGGCGTCCGGTGTACGTCTTGTGCAGCCGGGCGAGCTCGCGCCCGAACGCCGGGTCGGTGAGGGCCTTGTGGTACGCCGTGTCGAGCTCGTCGAGCGCCGCGATCAGCGCCTCGGGCACGAACCGGCCGCCGAACTCGCCGAAGTACGGGCCAGCGTGCGTGGAGAGCGGTCCGCCCGCCACGGCCTCGAGCAGCTTGTCCGAGAGCGGTCCGACGGTGGGGCGACCGCTCACTGACGCACCGCCCGCAGGGACGGGTGCGCCCCCGCCGCCACGAGGTCGGCGACGGACTCGCGCGGCGCGTCGTCCGTGACGAGCGCCTCGCCCACGAGCACCGCGTCCGCGCCGGCGCGGGCGTAGTCCATGACGTCGTGCGGGCCGCGCACGCCGGACTCGGCGATCTTGACGATGTGCGACGGGATGGCCGGGGCGACCCGGGCGAACGTGGTCCGGTCGACCTCGAGCGAGCGCAGGTCGCGGGCGTTGACGCCGATCACGCGCGCGCCGGCGTCGGCGGCCCGGGCGACCTCCTCGGTGTCGTGCACCTCGACCAGGGCGGTCATGCCCAGGCTGTGCACACGCTCGACCAGCGACTCCAGCACGGTCTGCTCGAGGGCGGCGACGATCAGGAGCACGAGGTCGGCGCCGTGGGCACGCGCCTCCCACACCTGGTAGGGCGTGACGACGAAGTCCTTGCGCAGGACGGGGATGTCGACGCGCGCGCGGACCGCGTCGAGGTCCGCCAGCGAGCCGTGGAAGCGCCGCTCCTCGGTGAGCACGGAGATGACGGCGGCGCCGCCCTTCTCGTACTCGGCCGCCAGCGCGGCCGGGTCCTTGATGGTGGCCAGCGCGCCCTTGCTCGGGCTCGACCGCTTGACCTCTGCGATCACGCGGACCGCGTCCTCCGCGCGCAGGCGACCCACGCACTCGATCGCGGACTCGCGGCGGTTGGCGCGCTCCTTGACCTCGGCGAGCGGCGTGGCCTGCTCCCGGACGGCCAGATCCAGTCGGACTCCCGCGACGATGTCGTCCAGCACGGTCATCGACAGCTCACCTTCTCCCCCGGTCGGTTCCGGACCTTCTGCACGCCGTCGATCGTGGCGGTGGTCCAGTGGGACATCGTAGAGCGGTCCCGGAGTGACCCGGACCACAGGCCGCTGGGTGGGACAGAGACCTTCGTCAGGGGGCCAGCCACGGGGCCAGCACCGGGACGTTCCGCAGCACCCCGAAGAGCAGGAGGACGGCGAGGGTCGCCCAGGCGAGCCACGCCGGCGTCGGGCGGGCCGGCCGCCCCTGCGCGCGGCGGACGACCAGCCGGCCCCACAGGGCGATCACCACCGGGACGGCCAGCACCCAGAGGGGGTTCATCGACCAGGCGCCTGCGAGGTCGCCGTGCGCGAGGTCGTGCGTGGCCCGCAGCCCCCCGCACGCGGGGCACCACAGGCCCGTGAGCGCGTGGAGCGGGCAGACGCCGTAGCTGCCGGTCGTGTGCGGGTCGCGGACCGCGAGCACGAGGGTCGAGACCGCGACCACCGCGCCCGCGACCAGGGGCCCGCGCACGGACGCGCGTCGGCCCGCTCCGCGGGACACCGTGGCGTCGGGCGCGGGCGGGCCGGCGGGCAGCTCAGTACCCGGAGTTGTAGCCGTCTTCCCAGCCCTGCTGGATGTCGGCCCAACCACCGGTGGCGATGATCAGCAGGAAGAAGGCGATCCCCAGGATCGACAGCGCGATGCCCACCCAGCCGAGGATGATGCCCGCGGTCGCCATGCCGCCGTTGTTGGCCTCGCCCGCGGCGACGGCCTTGCGCGCCTTGTAGCCGACGATCACCGCGGCGACCGCCGAGAAGACGCCGCACAGGACGAACGTGAGGATGCCGAGCACCAGCGACCAGACCGCGAGGTTGTTCTTCGGGTACACGGCGCCGTAGCCGGCCGGCGGGTAGCCGCCCGGTGCCGAGCCGTACGGAGCGGCGGCCGGGTACGGGGTCGGTGCGCCGTACTGCGGGGCCGAGGGGTACTGCGGGGCGCCCGGGGCCTGCGGTGCCTGCGGGGCAGCGCCGGGGTACTGCGGCGCGGACGGGTACTGCGGTGCCGCGGGGGGCGGTGGGGGTGCGGCCGGGTACTGCGGCGTGGCGTCGGGGTCCTTCGGCGGCTCGGCGCCGTACGGGTTCTGCGGCTCGTTGGGGGTCGACATCGGTCCTCCTGGGTCGCGAACGCTCACCCGGTTCTCGGGCGGCGGTGGAACAGCTGTGCTCAGTGCCCGCCGTTGCGGGCCGCGCGGGCCCGCGTCTTCGCGCCGCCCTGGCCGTGGCCCGCAGCCTGCAGCGCCTTGCCGGCCACCAGGGCGAGCACGACGAGCGCCATCCCGACCCAGAAGAGCCAGATGATCGCGAACAGGACGCCCAGGCCGGCGATCGTGAAGGCGACCAGCACGCTGTACGTGGTGACCCAGGCGGCGAGCGTCTTGCCGTGGTTCGTGGGGGCCGCCGTGGGCGGCAGGTGCATCGCCTCGGTGGTCGTGGCGTTCTGTGCGCGGTGCGCGAGGGTGTTGTCGGCCATCGGTGTGCCCCTTCGTGCTCGGTTCTGCGCTCACCCTATCGGACGGCCGGGCCCCCACCCGGCACGAGCACCGCAGGTCAGGACGGGTCGTCGCCCCGGCTGAGGGCGTCCCAGTCGGCGCGCTCGTCGGGTTCGGCGGACGCCGTCGGCGAGGCCGCCGTCTCGTGCCGGCGGGACGGCCCCGCCCAGGCGCGGGACGCGATGACGAGCCAGACGCCGGCGAGCGCGTCGAGCACCCCGACGACGACCGCCAGCCACGGCCACACGCTGGTGGTGACGGGGCCCGCGAGCCGGCCCACGCCCGTCTCGTCGGCGACCACGGGCGTCACGGCCGCGGCCGGGTCCGCCAGCACGGCCAGCGTGGTCCCGACGACGAGCACGCCGCAGGCCACGACGACCAGCGCGACGACCCACCGGCCCGCACGCCCGACGAGGGCCACGGCCGCCACGGCGGCGAGCAGAGCGACCGCCGCCGCGAGGATCGCCGGCGCGACCTGCGAGCCCGACACCTGCACGGTCACCGTGCCCTCGAGCGCCGTGGTGCCCGTCGTCGTGAACCACGTGGGCACGGCGACGACGGCGGTCAGCCCCGCCAGGACCAGCAGCAGGCCGGCCGCGCGGCCCCGTCCGGACCGGCTGCGCGGTGCCGGGGCTGCCGGCACCGTCACGCGCCCGCCCGGCGCAGGCGGGAGGCGATCTGCACGGCGCGCACCGCGGCCGCCGCCTTGTTGCGCGACTCCTCGTACTCCAGCGCCGGCACCGAGTCCGCCACGATGCCGCCGCCGGCCTGCACGCTCGCGCGCCCCTCGCGGATCAGCGCGGTGCGGATCGCGATGGCCATGTCCATGTCCCCGGCGAAGTCGAAGTAGCCGACCGTGCCGCCGTAGATGCCGCGGCGGGCGGGCTCGATCTCGTCGATGAGAGCGATGGCACGCGGCTTGGGCGCGCCCGAGAGCGTGCCGGCCGGGAACGTCGCGACGAGGGTCTGCAGGGCCGTCGCGCCCTCCCGCAGGCGGCCGACCACGGTGGAGCAGATGTGCATGATGTGCGAGTACCGCTTGACCGCCATGAACTCCACGACCTCGACGCTGGTGGGCTCGCACACCTTGACCAGGTCGTTGCGGGACAGGTCGACCAGCATGATGTGCTCGGCGCGTTCCTTCGGGTCCGCGAGCACCTCGTCCTGCAGGCGGCGGTCCTCGTCGGGGGTCGCGCCGCGCGGCCGCGAACCGGCGATGGGAAAGGTGACAACGCGGCCCGACGTCACCTTGACCAGCGTCTCCGGGCTCGACCCGACGACCGCGAAGTCGCGTCCGTCCGCGTCCTGCAGCTGCAGGTAGTACATGTACGGGCTCGGGTTGATGGTGCGCAGCACCCGGTAGACGTCGAGCGGCTCGGCCGGGCAGTCGAGGTCCAGGCGCTGCGAGATGACCACCTGGAAGACGTCGCCGTCCCGGATCGCCTCCTGTCCCGTCCGCACGGCGTCCTCGAACTCCTGCCGGGTCGACCGGAACGCGAGCTGCGGCTCGGCGACGTCGGCCAGGACGGCGACGGCCGACTCGGTCGGCTCCAGGAGCGCGGCCTCCATCGCGTCGAGCCGCGCGACCGCGTCCGCGTGCGCCTCGTCGACCCGCTGGTCCGTGTCGTCGAAGTTGATGGCGTTGGCCACCAGCCACACCGAGCCGTCGTGGTGGTCGACGACCGCGAGGTCGGTGGCCAGCAGCAGGGTGAGCTCGGGCACGCCGAGCTCGTCGGGCGCGTTGGCCGGCAGCGTCGGCTCCCAGTGCCGCACGATGTCCCACCCGAGCGCTCCCACGAGGCCGCTGGTCAGCGGTGGGAGCCCCGAGATCGCTGGGGTGCGCAGGGCGTCGAGCGTGCCGGCCAGGACGTCCAGCGCGTCGCCGTCCGTCGGCACCCCCACCGGGACGTCGCCCACCCAGACCGCCGAGCCGTCGCGCACGGTCAGCGTCGCCCGCGAGTGCACGCCGACGAACGAGTAGCGGTCCCACGTCCCGTCCGCCTCGGCCGACTCGAGGATGAACGTGCCCGGCCGACCCGCCGCGAGCGTGCGGTACAGGCCGACGGGCGTGATGTCGTCGGCGAGCAGGCGGCGCACGACCGGGATGACCCGACGGTCCCGGGCCAGGCCGCGGAACGCGTCGAGCGACGGCCACGTGGCACCCCAGGGGACCTCCGCCGCGGCGATGTCCGGGAGTGTGGGCGCCGTCATCGAGCGTCTCCTTCGGTGGGTCGGGTGCCGACGACGACCGGCAGCGGGCCGCCGGCGTCGAAGCAGGTGCGTGCGCCGGTGTGGCAGGCGGCACCGACCTGGTCGACCTCGACCAGCAGGGCGTCGCCGTCGCAGTCGAGGCTGACGGCCTTGACGTACTGCGCGTGGCCGGACGTGTCGCCCTTGCGCCAGTACTCCCGGCGCGAGCGGCTCCAGAACACGACGCGGCCGGTGGAGAGCGTGCGGCGCAGGGCCTCGTCGTCCATCCACCCGAGCATGAGCACCTCGCGCGAGTCGTGCTGCTGCACGATCGCCGCCACCAGGCCGTGCTCGTCGCGCTTCAGGCGCTCGGCGACGGCGGGGTCGAGGGTCGGTGCGGAGGGGCTGGAAGACACGGACCGATCCTGCCACGCGGCCGCGCGGGTCACGCGCACGTCGCCGCCCCGTCCCACCACCCGTCAGCGGGTCTGGGACACCCAGGCGGCGTGCATCGCGGCGTAGTGACCGTCCCGCGCGACGAGCTCGTCGTGGTGGCCGACCTCGACCACCCGGCCCGCGTCGACGACGACCACGGTGTCGGCCGCCTCGGCCGTCGAGAGCCGGTGCGCGATGGTCAGGGTGCTGCGGCCGCGGGTCAGCGAGTCCAGGGCGCGGGCGATCCGCACCTCGGTCGCGGGATCGACGGCGGAGGTTGCCTCGTCGAGCAGGAGCAGGTCCGCCTCGGCCAGGTAGGCCCGGGCCAGCGCCACCAGCTGCCGCTCCCCCGCCGACAACGACTCGCCGCGCTGCCCGACGGGCGTCTCGAGGCCGTCGGCGAGCTCGTCCACCCACGAGTCCAGGCCGAGGGCGTCGATGGCCTCCCGGATGCGGGCGTCGTCGGACGACGCGGACGTCGTCCCGTCCTCGTGCCGCAGCCCGTACGCGACGTTCTCGGCGAGGGTGCCGTCGAAGAGGAAGCCCTCCTGCGGGACGAGGACCACGCGGCGGCGCAGCTCGGCCATCGAGATGTCCCGCAGGTCGACGCCGTCGAGCAGAACCGCGCCGCGGGTCGGGTCCATGAACCGCGCGACCAGCTTCGCGATGGTGGTCTTGCCCGACCCGGTCGCGCCGACGACCGCGACCGACGCGCCGGCGGGGATGGCGACGTCGACGCCGGTGAGCACAGGCGGTCCGTCGGGGTAGGCGAAGTCGACGTCGCGGAGCTCGACGTGGGCGGGCCCGCGCGGGCTGGGCACGCCGTCCGGACCGGCGTCGACGACCTCGACCGGCGTCTCGAGCACGCCGAGCACGCGCCGCCACCCGGCGACGGCGTTCTGCAGCTCGTTGAGGATCTCGGTCGCCATCTGCACGGGACCGGTGAACAGCTGGACGAGGAAGAGGAAGGCGAGCAGCCGGCCCACGGTCATCTCGCCGGCGATGCCGAGGTAGGTCCCGGCCACGACGACGATCGCGAGCACGAGGTTGGCCACGAGCACGCCGCTGGAGAACACGAGGGCGACCAGGTTCTGCGCGCGCACCATGGCGCCGCGCGTCGCCCCGACGGCGGCGTCGATCTTGCGCTGGGTCCGCCCCGCGACGCCGTACGCGCGGATCGTCTCGGCGCCGACGACGGCCTCGGACACGGCGCCGAGCATCCCGCCGACCCGCTCGCGCACCGCGGTGTAGCGGGCGTTGACCCGCTTCTGCAGCGGCTGGAGGAGCACGAACAGGGGCACGAAGCCGGCCCACACGATCAGGGTGAGCTGCCAGGAGTAGACGGCCATCAGCACGGTCGCGACGCCGATCTGCAGCACCGAGACGAGCAGCATGATGCCGCCCCACTGCACGAACAGCGAGATGGTGTCGACGTCCGACGTCACGCGCGAGACCAGCGAGCCGCGGCGCTCGGTGTTCTGCGTGAGCACGGACAGGTCGTGGACGTGCCGGAACGCCTGCGTCCGCAGCGAGAGCAGCCCGCTCTCGCTCGACCGGAACAGCCGCACGTTGACGTACGCGGAGCACACGGCGCCGACCAGGAGGCCGAGCGCGGCCAGCCCGGCGAGCGCGGCCACGCGCGGGACGTCCGGGCCGCCCTCGGCGAGGATCCCGGTGTCGACGGTCTGCTGGACCGCGATCGGCACGAGCACGCGGCCGATCGAGGCCACCACGGCGAGCAGCACCGTGAGCTGCCACCCGACCAGCAGCTGGGGCGAGACCTGGATGCCGCGACGCAGGGTCGCCAGCACGCCGAGCGTGCTGGCCGGCGCGAACCGATGGCTCATGCCGACTCCTCCACGACCTCGAGGGCCTCCTCGTCGGCCGCCTCGGCCGCCCGGCGAGCCGTCTCCTGCTCGTAGGCCGTCGCCAGCTCGCGGTACCCGGCGTCGCGCGCCAGCAGCTCGTCGTGCGTGCCGCGGTCGATGACGCGGCCGCCCTCGACGTGCACCACCTCGTCCGCCAGCAGGACCGACGACATCCGGTAGGCGACCAGCAGCACCGTCGGGCTCCCGGCGCCGCCCTCGTCGCGCAGGCCACGAAGGATCGCCTGCTCGATCCGCGGGTCGACCGCCGAGGTCGCGTCGTCGAGCACGAGCACCGCGGGCCGGCGCACGAGCGCGCGGGCGAGCGCCAGGCGCTGCCGCTGGCCGCCGGAGAGGTTGGCGCCCCGCTCACCGAGCGGCGCGTCGAGGCCGCCCGGCAGCGCGCGCACGACGTCGTCGACGCGCGCGAGGCTCAGGGCCGCCCACACCGCCTCGTCGTCGGGCGCGCCCTCCTCGCCGTCGTCGGCGAGCGTGACGTTCGACCGGACGGTGTCCTCGAAGACGAAGGTCGACTGCGCGACCAGCGCCACGTGCCGGCTCAGGTCGGCTGGGCGGACGTCCCGCAGGTCGATGCCGTCGACCAGGACCGAGCCGCGCGACGGGTCCGCCAGGCGGCTGACCAGGGAGACCAGCGTCGTCTTGCCGGCGCCCGTCGGGCCGACGACGGCGATCGTGCGTCCGGGGGCGACGTCCAGGTCGACGTCGTGCAGCAGCTCGAGCTCGCCGCCGCCGGGCAGGGCGACGGAACGCCCGACGTCGCGCAGCTCGACCCGTGCACCGGCGGCGGGCGACCACGGGGTGGTGCCGACGCTCAGGGCGCCGTGCGCGTCGATCACCCGCGCGATGCGGTCGTAGCCGACGAGCGCGCGCGGCACCTCGCCGAGCACCCAGCCGAACGCCCGGACGGGCACGGCGAGCAGGGTCAGCAGGTAGGCGGCGGCCACGACGTCGCCGGTGCCGATCCGCCCCGCGCTCACCTGCACGGTGCCGACGACGAGCACGAGCAGCGTGCCGAGGCTCGGGAGCAGGTCGATGACGGGGTCGAACAGCGCGCGGACGATCCCGACGCGCACGTTCGCGTCCCGCAGCTGCGCGGCCCGCGCCGCGAACCTGGCCTCCTCGCGTGCCTCCGTGCCGAGCGACGTGACCAGCACGGCCGCCTCGAAGCTCTCATGGGCGATGTCGGCGACCTCGGCCCGCAGCTGCTGCGCGTGGATCGCCGCGGGCGACATGCGGCGCTGGAACACGAGGTTCGCGATGACCGCGAGCGGCAGCACGACGAGGGCGGCCAGGGCCAGCCACACGTCGGTGCGGAAGAGCTCCACGGCCGCCACCACCAGCATGACGACGACGCCCAGGGCGAACGGCAACGGGTTGAAGATCGCCGTGGCCGCCTCGACGTCGGCGCTGGCGTTCGACAGCAGCTGCCCCGTCGGGTGCCGGCGGTGCCACGACATCGGGAGCCGCAGGTACTGCCGGGTCACGGCGAGGCGGTGGTCCTCCTGGATCAGGGCGTACCCCCGGCCCGCGAACATGCGGCGGCCGGCGACGGTGATCGCGAGCGTCACCGCGACCAGGGCGATGGCGAGCCCGGCCAGCCAGATGTCGCCGCGCGCCTCCGTCGAGCCCGACATCGCGGGGACGACCACCCGGTCCGTCACCGCACCGAGCACCCGGCTGACGGTGACCGTGAGGACTCCGAAGACCGCCGACGTGCCGATGGCCATCACGTAGGTGCCCGGGTGTGCGCGGATGCCGCGGGTGACCAGCTGAACAGCCCGGCGCGGCACGGAGCCGGTGAGGGCCACCGACTCTGGTGACTTGTCTCGCGTGGGCACGACAGGACCTTCCGTGGAGCTCAGGGGGTACGCCATCCTCTCACGACCGAGCGAGCGCTTACCTGTCACGCGGGGTCGCCGCGCGCGTGCGATCCTGCGCTCATGACCTGGCACGAGATCGAGCGCGCGCAGCTGGCGCAGGCCCTCCTGGACGTCGCCCCCGACGCGCCGACGCTCTGCGAGGGATGGCAGGCGCGACACCTGGCCGCGCACGTCGTGCTCCGGGAGCGCTCGGCCGTGGTGAGCGTCGGGATCGCCGTCCCGGCCCTCTCGTCGCGTGCGGAGGCGGCGATCGCGCGCCTCGCGGACACCGCGGCGACCGAAGGTGCCTACCGCGACCTCGTGGCCCGCGTGGCCGCCGACCGGCCCGCGTTCTGGCACCCCGGCGCCTGGGCGGCCGAGTCCACCAACGTCATCGAGTTCTTCGTGCACACCGAGGACGTCCGGCGCGGCGCCGGCTCGGTCCCGCGGCGCGACCTGGACCCCGACCTCGTCGAGACCCTCTGGGCGCAGCTCAGGAAGTCGGGCGGCATGCGGCTGCGGAAGGTGCCCGTCGGCGTGGTCATGGTCCGCAGCGACGGTGTCCGCCACCGGCTCCGGGCGCCGAAGGACGCCGACCACGGCACCGTCGTCGTCCGGGGCGACGTCGGCGAGCTGGTCCTGTACCTGCTCGGCCGCGGCGCCGCGGCGGACGTCCGGGTCGAGGGCTCGGCGGACGACCTCGCGGTGATCGAGGACGTCCTGCCCTCGCGCTAGCCGGCCGCCTGGTCCGGGTGGCCCGTGGCCAGGATGTCGACGACGAACACGACGGTCTGGCCCGCGAGCTCCTCGCTGTCCGTCACGCCGAGCGCGTACGTGGGCGGCACGACGAGCATGACCTGGCTGCCCACCGGCTGGTCGACCAGTCCCTCGGCCCAGGCCTGCACGTCCTGCAGCGAGAACGAGACGGGTAGCCCGTGCGTCCACGTCGAGTCGAAGGGCTCGCCCGTCGTCCACGCGAACCCGGTGTACTGCACGGTGACCACGTCGCTCGCGCCCACCTGCTCGCCGGTCCCGCGGATGAGCGGCTGCGCGACCAGCGCCGACGGCGGGTCGGTGCCCGTCGCGGTGATCGACGGGGCGCCCGACGCGTCCAGCGTCACCGCGGGCAGGTCGGGCCGGGGCGTCACCTGCTCACCGTCGGCGCGCGTCGGCAGGACGTCGATCACCGTCACGGTCGGGTAGTTCGTCGCCCCCGAGCCGGACCCCGGGCTCACCTGGAGCAGCCGCGCGCCCACCTTCTGGCCGCGGAGCGTGTCGTAGAGGTCCGTGCCCAGGTCCTCCTCGGTCAGCAGCATCGCCGTCGGGTTGGTGGAGTAGCTCTCCTTCACCAGCGACGCGTCCGTGGCGTCCTCGAGCCAGAAGTCGATGAGCACCGGGGCGCCTTCGACCAGCGCCGGGCCCGTGCCCTCCCAGATCTGCTCGGACCGGGTCGTGTCGACCTGCAGCGGTGTCACGTACGTGATGGTCGGCGCCTCACCGGGTTCGCCGGAGACGGTCACCGCGGCCGGCGTCGACTCCGGGGTGCTGCACCCGGCGAGAGCCAGGAGGGTCAGCACCAGACCGGCTACCAGGGCACGGCCCTGCAGTCGTCGCACGTCGTTCCTTCCGTTCTCGGCCCGGGCGGCCACCACGATGCACACGTCCTGAGGGACTGCAGGACCGCCACACTGTACGGCGTGGTCCTGGACGGGCGACCTGCTACATCGACTCGATGAGCCGGTCCACCCGCTCGTCGACGCTGCGGAACGGGTCCTTGCACAGCACCGTGCGCTGCGCCTGGTCGTTGAGCTTGAGGTGCACCCAGTCGACCGTGTAGTCGCGGCGGGCGTCCTGGGCAGCGCGGACGAAGTCGCCGCGGAGCTTGGCGCGCGTGGTCTGCGGCGGGACGGCGGTCGCCTCGAAGATCTCGAGGTCGGTGGTGACGCGCTCGACCAGCCCCTTGGCCGCGAGCAGGTTGTACAGACCCTCGGTGCGGGAGATGTCGTGGTACGCCAGGTCGAGGCGCTGCACCCGGACGTCGGACAGGTCCAGGTCGTGCTTGGCGCGGTACCGCTCGATGAGCTTGTACTTGATGACCCAGTCGAGCTCGCGCTCCACCAGCGACAGGTCGCCGGTGCGCAACGCGCGCAGCCCGCGCTCCCAGAGGTCCAGCACCTGCTTGTTCTCGGGCGTCGGACCGCCCTCGGCGGCCAGGAAGTCCGTCACCCGCGTGAGGTACTCCTCCTGCAGGTCGATCGCCGTGACCGTCCGGCCGTTCGCCATGGTCACCGGGTGCATCCCCGTGATGTCGTGGCTGATCTCCCGGATCGCGCGGATCGGGTTCTCCAGCGCCATCTCCCGCATGGGGACGCCGGCCTCGATCATCCGCAGCAGCAGGTCCGTCGTGCCGACCTTGAGCATCGTCGTCGTCTCGGACATCGACGAGTCGCCCACGATCACGTGCAGCCGCCGGTAGTGCTCGGCGTCGGCGTGCGGCTCGTCCCGCGTGTTGATGATCGGGCGGGACCGGGTGGTCGCGCTGGAGACCGCCTCCCAGATGTGGTCGGCGCGCTGCGACAGGCAGTACAGCGCGCCCCGCGGCGTGGTGAGCACCTTGCCGGCACCCGTGAGGATCTGCCGCGTGATCAGGAACGGGACCAGCACGTCCGACAGCCGCGAGAAGTCGCCCTGGCGCCGCACCAGGTAGTTCTCGTGGCAGCCGTAGGAGTTGCCGGCCGAGTCGGTGTTGTTCTTGAACAGGTGGATCTTGCCGGGCAGGCCCTCGTGCTCGAGCCGCTGCTGCGCGTCGGCGACCAGGCCCTCGAGGATGCGCTCGCCGGCCCGGTCGTGCGTGACCAGCTGGCGCACGTCGTCGCACTCCGCCGTGGCGTACTCGGGGTGCGAGCCGACGTCGAGGTAGAGCCGCGACCCGTTGCGCAGGAACACGTTGGACGAGCGGCCCCACGCGACGACCTTGCGGAACAGGTACCGCGCGACCTCGTCGGCCGAGAGCCCGCGGCCGTCCTGGGCGGCGCAGGTCACGCCGTACTCCGTCTCCAGGCCGAAGATCCGCCTGTCCATCGCCGTGCTCCCTCCTGTCGACCCGCGCCGGTCCGCTCTGCTCAGTCTGCGTCCAGCAGGTCCTCCAGCAACGCCCCCGCCAGCCGCCGGAACGTGCGCCGCGGCCGCGTCCTGTCGAGCACGGCGACCTCGAGCTGCGGCGCAGGGATCGGCCGCGCGTCACCGCCGTCCTCCGCCGGGGCGCCGAGCGTCCGCACCGCCAGCGCCAGCACCTCCGGCAGGGTCAGGCCGGCACGCCACTCCTGGGCCAGGAGGCCGCCGAGTCGCTCCGCCTGGCCGCCCATGACGACGTAGCCGTGCTCGTCGGTGACCGACCCGTCGTAGGCCAGCCGGTAGATCTGGTCGCCCGCCGCGGCCCGCCCCACCTCGGCGACCACGATCTCGACCTCGAGCGGCTTGGACTCCGTGGTGAACGAGGTGCCCAGCGTCTGGGCGTAAGCGTTGGCCAGGCCCCGCGCCGTGACGTCCTCGCGGTCGTAGGAGTAGCCGCGCAGGTCGGCGTAGCGCACGCCGGCCACCCGCAGGTTCTCGAACTCGTTGTACTTGCCCACGGCCGCGAAGCCGATGCGGTCGTAGATCTCCGAGATCTTGTGCAGCGCGCGCGACGCGTTCTCGGTGGCGAACGCGATCCCGTCGTCGTACTGCAGCACCACGACGGAACGGCCCCGGGCGATGCCCTTGCGGGCGTAGTCCGCCCGGTCCTTCATCAGCTGCTCGGGCGAGACGTAGAACGGCATGCTCATCGCGCACCCCCGCGGCCCTCGTGCGTCCGCCGACGTTCCTGCTCGACGGTCTCCGCGACCGCGCTCAGGTCGGTGTCGGAGACCCGCAGGTAGCCCGACTCGGTCACGGTCGCGACGACCGGCCAGATGCCGCGGGTGTGGTCGGGACCGCCGGTCGCGGAGTCGTCGTCCGCCGCGTCCACGAGCGCCTCGACGGCCACCCGCACGGCGCCGGCGGCGTCGAGCCCCGGCCGCCAGAGCTTCTTCAGAGAGCCGCGGGCGAACACCGAGCCCGAGCCGACCGCGTGGTGGTCGTGCTCCTCGTAGCGGCCGCCGGTGACGTCGTAGGAGAAGATCCGACCGACGCGACGGTCCAGGTCGAAGCCCCCGAACAGCGGGACGACGGCCAGCCCCTGCATGGCCAGGCCGAGGTTGCCCCGGATCATCGTCGCCAGGCGGTTCGCCTTGCCGTCCAGCGAGAGCAGGCTGCCCTCGATCTTCTCGTAGTGCTCGAGCTCGAGCTGGAAGAGCCGGACCAGCTCGACGGCGAGGCCCGCCGTGCCGGCGATGCCGACCGCGGAGTACTCGTCGGCGGGGAAGACCTTCTCGATCTCGCGGCTCGCGATCATCGAGCCCATGGTCGCCCGGCGGTCGCCCGCCATGACGATCCCGCCGTCGAACGCGAGGGCCAGGATCGTCGTGCCGTGCGGCGCCTGGACGTCTCCGCCCGGGCGGTTACCCGGCAGCAGCTGCGGGGCGTGGCTGGACAGGAACTCCACGAACGACGACGAGCCCGGCGTCGTGAACGCGTGCGGCAGCCGACCGGAGGCCGACGTGTCGTGAGAACTCATCGGCGCTCACTGACCGCCCTTCTGGACGAATCCGCGCACGAACTGCTCGGCGTTGGACTCCAGGACGTCGTCGATCTCGTCGAGCAGCGCGTCGACCTCGGCGTCCCGCGCCTGCGCGGCGGGTGCGGCCGGGGCCGGCGTGTCGGGGCCGTCGTCCGGCTCCGCGTCCTCGCGGCGTGGGCGTACGTGTTCCTGACCAGCCATGGTGACCTCCCCGGAGTGCCGACGACGTGCTGACGCCCACCCTAGGCCCATCTTCCGACGCTCCCGGTCCGCACGCCACGGAGCGGACCGGCGACGTCAGGCGCCGAGCGCGTCGAGCAGGGCGGTGGCGTCCGGGCTGCGGTCCAGCAGGGCGCCCACGTGCGCCTGCGTCCCGCGCAACGGGTCGCGCATCGGCACGCGCTGCAGCGTCGCCGCCCCGGGCACGTCGAACACCACCGAGTCCCAGCTGGCCGCCGAGATCTCGCCGCCGTAGCGCGCCACGGCCTCGCCGCGGAAGTAGGCCCGGGTGTCGCGCGGCGGGTGCACGACCGCGTCGGACACCTCCTCGGCGCTCACCAGCAGCTCGACCGCCCCGGCCTGGACCAGCCGGTGGTACAGGCCCCGCTCGGGCCGCACGTCCGCCCACTGCAGGTCCATCGCGGCCAGCCGCGGGTGGTCCCAGGCCAGCCGGTCGCGGCGCCGCATGCCCTCGAGCAGCCGCAGCTTGGCCAGCCACTCCACCTCGCGCGCGCAGGACGCGGGGTCGGCCGCCAGCCGGTCGAGCACCGACTCCCAGCGGTCCAGCACGTCCGTGGTCTGGTCGTCCGGGGCGTCCCCGACGTGGACCAGCGCCGCCCGCACGGCCTGGAGGTACTCGCGCTGCACCTCCAGCGCCGTCAGACGGCGCCCGTCCGCGAGCTCGAGCCGGGTGGTCAGGGTGAGGTCGTGGCTCACCAGGTGCACCGCGTGCACCGGGTCGCGCAGAGTCAGGCGGTCGACCGCGGCGAGCGCTCCCCCGGCTCCCCCGTCGGCGACCGCGCGCTCGATGAGCCAGAGCACGAGCGAGGTGGTGCCCAGACGCAGGTAGGTGGCCACCTCGAGCATCGTCGCGTCGCCGATGATCACGTGCAGCCGGCGCCAGCGGTCCGGGTCGGCGTGCGGCTCGTCGCGCGTGTTGATGATGGGGCGACGCAGCGTCGTCTCGAGGCCCACCTCGGCCTCGATGTAGTCCGCCCGCTGCGAGAGCTGGAAGCCGGGCTCCTCGCCCCGCTGGCCCAGCCCGACCCGGCCCGCGCCGGTGAACACCTGGCGCGTGACGAAGAAGGGGATGAGCCGGGCGGCCAGGTCGTTGAACGGGACCGCCCGGTCCACGAGGTAGTTCTCGTGCATGCCGTAGGTCGCGCCCTTGCCGTCCACGTTGTTCTTGTAGAGGGCGACGTCCGGGAGCGCCGCGGTCGACGCGAGGGCCCGCACCGACGCGAGCATGACGCGCTCGCCGGCCCGGTCCCAGCGCACCGCGTCGAGCGGGTTGGTGACCTCCGGCGAGGAGTACTCGGGGTGCGCGTGGTCGACGTACAGCCGCGCGCCGTTGGTGAGGATGACGTTCGCCGCGCCCGGGTCCTCGTACTCCTCGCTGGTCGCGCGCGGGAGGGCCTGCGGGCCGTCGCCCGACGGCGCGGGCTTCTCCGGGTCGTCGGTCAGCAGCGACGGGTGCGCCGACGCCCGCTGCAGGTGGAAGCCGCGGGCGTCGTGCAGCGGGTCCTCGTCGTCGTAGTCCCACCGGGCCTTGGTGCGTGCGCCCTCGCGGGCCGCGGCGTGCACCGCGACGACGTGGCTCGACAGCAGCATGGGGTTGGCCAGCGGACGTCCGGGCTGGAGGATCCCGTACTCGGTCTCGATCCCCATCACGCGGCGCACGGTCACGGGACCACCCTAGGGTCCCGCGACCGCGCGTCGGCGCGGACGGCCGTGCTCAGAGGTACTGGCCGGTGCTCGTCACGTTCTCGATCGTGCGCGAGCCCTCGGCGCCCTTCTTGCCCTGCACGATCGTCCGGATGAACACGATGCGCTCGCCCTTCTTGCCGGAGATGCGCGCCCAGTCGTCGGGGTTGGTGGTGTTGGGCAGGTCCTCGTTCTCGCGGAACTCGTCGACGCACGCGGTCAGCAGGTGGTCCACCCGGATGCCGCGCTGGCCGCTGCTCAGGAAGTCCTTGATCGCCGACTTCTTCGCGCGGTCGACGACGTTCTGGATCATGGCGCCCGAGTTGAAGTCCTTGAAGTAGAGGACCTCCTTGTCACCGCTCGCGTAGGTGACCTCGAGGAACCGGTTCTCGTCGCTCTCGGTGTACATGCGCTCGACGACGCGGGTGATCATCGCCTCGACCGCCGCCGACGCCGACCCGCCGTGCTCGGCGATGTCGTCCGGGTGGATGGGCAGCGTCGGCACGAGGTACTTGCCGAAGATCTCCCGCGCGCCCTCGGCGTCGGGCCGCTCGATCTTGATCTTCACGTCGAGGCGGCCGGGCCGCAGGATGGCCGGGTCGATCATGTCCTCGCGGTTCGACGCCCCGATGACGATGACGTTCTCGAGCCGCTCGACGCCGTCGATCTCGCTCAGCAGCTGCGGCACGATCGTCGTCTCGACGTCGCTGGAGACGCCGGTCCCGCGCGTGCGGAACAGCGACTCCATCTCGTCGAAGAACACGACGACCGGGTGCCCCTGCGACGCCTTCTCGCGGGCACGGGCGAAGATCAGCCGGATGTGCCGCTCGGTCTCGCCCACGTACTTGTTGAGCAGCTCGGGGCCCTTGACGTTGAGGAAGAAGCTCTTGGTGTCCGCGGTGCTCTCGCCGCGCGCAGCCGCCGCGGTCGCCGCCAGGGAGTGCGCGACGGCCTTGGCGATGAGCGTCTTGCCGCACCCGGGAGGCCCGTACAGCAGGACACCCTTCGGCGGCTTGAGGCCGTGCTCGAGGAACAGCTCGGGGTGCAGGAACGGCAGCTCGACCGCGTCGCGGATCGCCTCGATCTGCGGCCCGAGGCCGCCGATGTCCTTGTAGTCGATGTCCGGGACCTCTTCGAGCACCAGCTCCTCGACCTCGGCGCGCGGGATCACCTCGAAGACGAAGCCGCTGCGCGAGTCGATGGTCAGCGCGTCGCCGATCCGCACGCCGGCGTCCAGCACCTGGCCGGCGAAGCGCACGACCCGCTCCTCGTCGCCGCGCCCGACGACGAGCGCGCGGTCCGACCCCAGCAGCTCCTTGACCGTGACCAGCTCGCCGACCTGCTCGTAGCCGCCGGCCTCGACCACCGTCAGGGCCTCGTTGAGCATGACCTCCTGGCCGGGCAGGAGCCGGGAGACGTCGAGGGACGGGCTGGCGCCGACGTGCATCTTGCGTCCCGACGACACGATGTCGACCGTGCCGTCGGTGCGCGCGCCCAGGAACGTGGCGTACGTGCCGGGGGGCTTGGCCAGGTCGTCCACCTGGCGCTTGAGGTCGATGATCTGCTCGCGGGCCGCGACGAGGGCGTCGCTGAGGCGTTCGTTCTTCGCCGCCAGCACGGTCAGCTCTCGGTGCAGGTCCCGCCCAGGGGCAGCCGGATCGGTCATCTCGTCGGCCTCCGTTCCGCGTCGCGCGTGGTCGTCAACTCCGTTCCCACCGTGCACCGCTCTGTGCCTGCTGGTCCGACGACCCTAACCACCAGTGTCAACCGCCGACCGGCGACGCGCGCGAGCCCGCTCAGATACTGACCACGTGCCCGGGGTCTCAGACCTCCCGCGTCGGGTCCGGCGTCGCGCCCGGCACCGCAGGGGCCTGGCCGACGTCGCGACGCGCCCGGCGCAGCTTCTTGTCCGACACGAGCCGCTCCCCCATCGCCTCGGGCGACCAGAGCTCGGCGTCGTCGACCGCGGGGGCCCCGTCGGGCGCGACGGGGTACGCGCCCTTCGCGGGCCGACGACGACGCTGCGGGGCGTCGACCCCGTCCGCGAGCCGGCGGGTGGTGAGCAGGAACCCGGTGTGGCCGATCATCCGGTGCTGCGGGCGCACGGCCAGGCCCTCGAGGTGCCAGCCGCGGACCATCGACTCCCACGCCTCGGGCTCGGTGTACCGGCCGTCGGTGCGGATGTCCTCGGCCAGCCGCGACAGCTGCGTCGTCGTCGCCACGTACGAGATGAAGACGCCGCCGGGCGCCAGCGCCTCGGCCACCGCGTCGAGGTTCTCCCAGGGCGCGAGCATGTCGAGCACGACGCGGTCGACGCTGCCCGGCTCGGCGACGGTCGGCAGCACGTCGGACAGGTCCCCGACCGACAGCTGCCAGGCCGGGTGCGGACCGCCGAAGAAGCCCTCGACGTTGCCGCGGGCGATCGCCGCGAAGTCCTCGCGCCGCTCGATCGAGTGCAGCGAGCCGCCGTCGCCCACCGCGCGCAGCAGCGACATGGTCAGCGCGCCGGAGCCGACGCCGGCCTCGATCACCCGGGCGCCCGGGTAGATGTCCGCCATCGCCACGATCTGGCCGGAATCCTTGGGGTACACCACCGCCGCGCCGCGCGGCATGGACAGCACGTAGTCGGCGAGCAGCGGGCGGACCGCGAGGTACTCGATCCCGGCCGTGTTCCGGACCACCGAGCCCTCGGGCGCGCCGAGCAGCTGGTCGTGGTTCAGGTAGCCCCGGTGCGTGTGGAACGAGGCTCCCTCGGCCAGCGTGATCGTGTGCAGCCGGCCGCGCGGGTCGGTGAGCTGCACGCGGTCGCCCGCGCGGAAGAGGCCGCGACGCTGCGCGGCCCCGGTGGACGTCTGGTCGGGGTTCACGGTGCCCGAGTCTAGGAGCGGATGGCCGCGACGACGTCCATCGCGCGGATCAGCCCGACCACGCGACCGTCGACGACCGCCGCCACGACCGGCGAGTGCTGGGTCGCGCGCCCGACCGCGGCCACCAGCTCCTGGCCCGCGAGCGTGCCGTCGACGACGGCACCGACCGGCAGCGGGACGGCGACCGCCGTGACCGGCGTGGTCCCGGCGACGTCGGCGGGGACCGAGGCCGCCGCCGACCGGTCCACGTACGCCGCGGGCCGTCCGTCCGGCGAGAGGATCACGACCTCGTCGGCACCCGCGGCCGCGGCGAGGGCGCCGGCGTGCGCGATCGACTCGGTGAACGCGACGCCCACCGCGCGTCGACCCACCGACGTCACGGTGATCTGGCCGACGGCCTTCTGCGTCCGACCGCCGCGCACCGCGGCCGAGGCGCCCGTCCAGAGGAACGCGCCGATGAGAGCGGCCCAGACGACGTCGGTGAGGTCCGGCTGCCGGCCGGCCATCAGCGGCAGCACGAGCGCCCACGCGAAGACGGCGACGGCCACGACGCGCCCGACCCACCCGGCCGCGACCGTTCCTGTGTGCCGGTTCTTGGTCACGGCCCACACGGCCGCCTCGAGCAGGTAGCCGCCGTCGAGCGGGAGGCCGGGCACCAGGTTGAACAGCCCGACGAACGCGTTGGTGATGCAGCCCGACCAGAGCAGCAGCCCGATCAGGCTCACCGCGTCCACCGGCTGCGCGAGCGCGTAGAACCCGGCCGCGAGCACGAGGTTCGCGATCGGGCCGACGACCGCGATGAGCGCGCTGCTGGCCGGCGTGGGAGTGGCACCGCCGAAGGCCGTGTGGCCGCCCCAGAGCGTGAGCACGAACTCCTGGGGCTGCTGGCCGCGCGCCCGCGCCATGAGCCCGTGCGCCAGCTCGTGCACCAGCACCGAGGCGAACAGCAGGATGACGAAGCCCAGCGCCACGAGGTAGACCAGCGCGCCGAGGTTCTCGGCGCGGGCCCGCACGCTGGGCGCGAAGATGAGGGTCAGCACCACGGCGGCGATGAGCCAGCTGGGGGCCAGGATGATCGGCGCCCCGACCACGCGGCCGATCACCCAGCCGGAGGTCCGCCGGGCCGGGGGTCGGGAGTCGCTCACCCATCCAGCGTAGGTGCCCGCGCGGGCAGGTCCGGCGGGTGCCGGGGTGGGTCGGTCGCCGGGCGTGTGGGCGGCGGCGCCTAGGCTCGACGACGTGACAGTGCAGCACCTCGACCAGGACACCCCCGACGCGACGCCCGATGCCGTCGTGGGCGCCGACGACGCCGTCGAGGAGCTCGTGGAGGTCGCCGTCGAGGAGGCCGCCAACGAGCGGCCCCCGTCGCGGCCGGGCCTGTCGCCGTCCCGGGCCAACGACTTCCTCCAGTGCCCCCAGCTGTTCCGGTTCCGCGTGATCGACCGGCTGCCCGAGCCGCCCAGCTCCGCCGCCGCCCGCGGCACGCTGGTCCACGCCGTCCTCGAGCACCTCTTCGACCTGCCGGCCGCGGACCGCACGCTGGCCGCCGCGCACGCCCTGCTGCCGGACCAGTGGGCCACGCTCCTCGAGCGCAACCCCGACGTCGGCGAGCTGTTCGCCGAGCCGGCCGACCTCGCCGAGTGGCTGACCAGCGCGGAAGCCCTCCTCGCGACGTACTTCACGCTCGAGGACCCGACGCGCCTCGAGCCGCGGGAGCGCGAGCTCATGGTGTCCACGGAGCTCGAGGAGGGCGGCCCGCTGCTGCGCGGCATCGTCGACCGCGTCGACGTCGCGCCCAACGGGTGGGTCCGTGTCGTCGACTACAAGACCGGCCGCTCGCCGCGGGCGGGCTTCGAGAGCTCGGCGCTCTTCCAGATGCGGTTCTACGCCTACGTCATCTGGCGCACCCGCGGGGTGCTGCCCAAGCGTCTGCAGCTCGAGTACCTCGGCGACGGCGTGGTCCTCACGCACGAGCCCACCGAGCCCGAGATGGCGACGATCGAGGCCCGCGTGCGGTCCATCTGGGCCGGGATCGAGGACGCCGCACGGTCGGGCGACTGGCGTCCGCGGACCTCGAAGCTGTGCGACTGGTGCTCGTTCAAGGCGCTCTGCCCGGCCTTCGGCGGCACGCCGCCCGAGATCCCGGCGGGGGCCGTCGAGCGCTCGATCGGCGTCGTGCCCGCCGCCTGAGCCCAGCCCGCCGCTGTCGCGGGTGGGGCTGTCAGCTCGCCTTGAGCCGGTCCAGCACGTCGCCGCGCGCGATCCGCGCGAGGTCGGTCAGGGTGAGGTCGGCCAGCGACGAGACGCGGCTGAGCCCGGGCCGCGCGGCGACCGCCTGCATGACCTCGACGGCCAGCACGCGAGCGCCCGAGGCCACCGCGGACGCGACCCCGGTGCGGGAGTCCTCGACGGCGATGCAGGACGCGATGTCCACGCCCAGGCGCTCGGCGGCCAGGAGGTAGGGCTCGGGGTCGGGCTTCGGGCGGCTGACCTCGTCGCCGCTGACCACGACGTCGAACAGGCCCGCGGCCGCGGCGAACGGCTCGGCGAGGACCGCGAACGACGAGGTGACCAGCGCCATCGGCACGCCGGCCGCGGCCACCTCCTCGAGCAGCTCCCGGGCGCCCGGCTGCCACGGGATGCCCGCCGCGACGCCGGCCGCGACGCGAGCGTTGAGGAAGTCGACGATCTCGTCGTGCGGAAGGTCGACGCCACGCTCCCGCAGCACCTGCGCGCTGACCAGCATCGGGTTGCCCACGAGCGCGAGGCCGTCCTCGTGGGTCCAGACGCCACCGTGCGCCTCGACCAGCTCCGTCTCGGCGGCGATCCAGAAGGGCTCGGTGTCGATCAGGGTGCCGTCCATGTCCCACAGGACGGCGGACGGCGCGGCGAGGTCGGAGAAGGTGCGGGGCATCGGTCCATCGTACGAGCCGACACGTGAGGGCTTTCGACGCGCGGGCGGCCCGTCCGTGGCGGGCGGTGTCGCGCGCAATAGTCTGAGCCGATGAGCGAGACCCCACCGGCCGACCTCCCCGCCCGCGAGACCGTGCTGCTCGCGGCGTTCGAGGGGTGGAACGACGCCGGGTCGGCGGCGACCCAGGCCCTGGAGCACCTGCACGAGGTCTGGGGCGCCGAGCACGTCGACGAGCTGGACCCCGAGGAGTACCACGACTTCCAGGTCAACCGCCCGGTCGTCGGCCCGGGACCCGACGGACGCCGCGAGATCACCTGGCCCACCACGGCCGTCGCCGTCGCGACCGCACCCTTGAGCGGTCGCCGGGTCATCCTGGTGCACGGCATCGAGCCGTCCATGCGCTGGCGCCGGTACTGCACCGAGCTCCTCGACATCGCCGCCACCCTGGGCGTCGACGCCGTGATCACCGTGGGCGCGCTGCTGGCCGACGTGCCCCACACGCGCCCCATCCCCGTGAACGCGACCAGCGAGGACGCGGACGTGCGTGACGTCTTCGGCCTCGAGCCGAACACGTACGAGGGCCCGACGGGCATCGTCGGCGTGCTCCAGCACGAGGCCGCGGCGCGCGGGCTGCGGGCCATGTCGCTCTGGGCGGCGGTCCCCCACTACGTCGCGCACCCGCCGTCCCCCAAGGCGACGCTCGCCATCCTGCACCGGATCGAGCAGCTGCTCGGCGAGCCCATCCCGCTCGGCGAGCTCCCCGACGACTCGGCGGCGTGGCAGCACGGCGTCGACGAGCTCGCGGCCGAGGACGCCGAGATCGGCGAGTACGTCCACCAGCTCGAGGAGGCCAAGGACACCGCCGACCTGCCGGAGGCCAGCGGCGAGGCGATCGCGCAGGAGTTCGAGCGCTACCTGCGCCGCCGCGACAAGGGCACCGGCGGCTGACCCGCAACGTCCGAGCAGATGGAGCCCCTGACCTCCATCCGCTCGGACGTCCGGCCGTCACTGTGTCCAACGTCCGAGCAGCGGTGGCCCCTGAGCTCCCTCTGCTCGGACGTCCGCGGATACGGTCGTCCCGGCGCGCGGGTGTGCGGACGTCCTCGGGTGGGCTAGAGGCGGATGCCCAGGAGGGCGTCGAGGAGGCGGCCGATGATGCCCGGGGCGCCCTCGACCGGGTTCTCGGTGCCGGCCAGCGCCAGGTCCGACCACGCGTCCACGGCGGCGAGCGCGCCGGGGGTGTCGAGGTCGTCGGCGAGCGCGGCGCGGACGGCGGCCAGCGTGCCGTCGGCGTCGGGTCCGCCGTTGCCGGAGACCGCGCGGCGCCAGTGCTCGAGCCGGGCCTCGGCCGTGTGCAGCTCCTGGTCGGTCCAGTCCCAGTCGTCGCGGTAGCGGTGCGCCAGGATGGCCAGCCGCACGGCCATCGGGTCCACGCCCTCCTCGCGCAGCCGCGAGACCAGCACGAGGTTGCCGCGGGACTTGCTCATCTTGTGCCCGTCGAGCCCGACCATGCCGGTGTGCAGGTGCACGCGCGCGCCGCGGCCGGCGTCGAGCAGGCGGGCGTGCGACGTGCTCATCTCGTGGTGGGGGAACAGCAGGTCGGAGCCGCCGCCCTCGACGTCGAACGGCAGCCCGAGGGCGTCGCGGGCGATCACCGCGCACTCGATGTGCCAGCCGGGCCGGCCGCGGCCGAGCGAGCCGCCGTCCCAGGAGGGCTCGCCGGCCCGCTCGCGACGCCACAGGAGCGGGTCGAGCGGCGCGCGCTTGCCGGGGCGGTCGGGGTCGCCGCCACGCTCCTGGGACAGGGTGCGCATGGTGTCGTCGTCGAGGCCCGCGACGGCGCCGAAGTCGATGTCGGCCGAGAGGTCGGCGTACACGTCGCCGAGCCCGTCGTCCTCGACCGCGTCGTGCGTCGGCACCCGGTACGCCGCGCCGGCGGCGAGGAGCACCTCGACGGCGTCGACGACTGCCGGGATGACCTCGACCACGCCGGAGTACACGTCGGGCGGGATCACGGCGAGCGCGGTCATGTCCTCGGCGTAGAGCGCGGTCTGCTCGGCGGCCAGGTCGCGCCAGTCGACGCCGGTCGCGGCAGCGCGCTCGAGCAGCGGGTCGTCGACGTCGGTGACGTTCGAGGCGTAGCGCACGCGGTGCCCGGAGTCCCGCCACGCGCGCCCGAGGACGTCGAACGCGACGTAGGTCGCGGCGTGCCCGAGGTGGGTCGCGTCGTACGGGGTGATGCCGCAGACGTACAGCGTGGCGTCCGGCCCGGCGGCCGCGACCACGAGCCGGTCGGTCGAGGAGTCGCGCACCTGGACCGGGAGGCCACGGCCGGGGATCTGCGGGATGAACGGGGCCGGCCAGGTGAGCACGGCGGAAGCCTAGCCGCGTCCCGGCACCTGACAGCGCGGAGGTCCACAATGCCGTGGTGAGCACCGAGCCCCTGACCCAGCCCGACGAGCGCGTGTGCGTGGAGACGCCGGGCGGCTGGAAGCGCGCCGAGACGGGCGCCCGCACCAAGGGGGCGCGCTGGGTGATCGTCCCGATGGACGACCTGTCGGACGCCGCGCGCCGCTACGGCATCAGCGAGCACGCGATCGCGCTGCTCGAGCACCGCATCCCCGGCGCCCACCCGTCGGCACCGAACCACGCCCAGCGCGCCCGGCTCGAGCGCTCGCCGGACGGGGAGCTCATCCTCACCACGCCGACGCTCTCGTACGTCGAGGCCACGCACGACGTGCACACCGGGGCGCTGACCAGCGTCGTCGGCAAGGACGTCGTCATCATGGCCGAGCTGGGCGACGCGGCCGTTCTCGACCGCGCCCTCGCCAAGCTGACCGGCGGGTTCCCGGTGCCCGACGAGGGTGTCCACCAGGTCGTCGCCGCCGTGGTCCTGACGCTCGTCGCGGAGGCCTCGGAGGTCGAGATCGGCCTGGGCGACGCCGTCGCGGACGCGGAGCGCCTCGTGTTCTCCACCGCCCGGCACGAGAACCCGCTCGAGATGATCTACGACCTCAAGCGCGAGATCGCCGAGGCACGCCGGGCCCTCAGCCCGGTCACCTCGGTGCTGCCCGAGCTGATCGCCGAGGCAGAGGAGGCACCCGGCCGGCGCCTGTCCCAGCCGTGGCTGCGCCGGGCGGAGGCCTGGGTCGACCGGCTGGACAAGCACCTCGACGGCTACGACGACCTGCTCAGCGACATGCTCTCGGTGCACCTGTCGCAGGTGTCGGTGCGGCAGAACGAGGACGTCCGCAAGATCTCGTCGTGGGCCGCGATCGCCGCGGCGCCGACCCTCGTCGCCAGCATCTACGGCATGAACTTCGAGCACATGCCCGAGCTCGACTGGACCTACGGGTACCCGCTCGCCATCCTCGCGATGGGCGCCATCTGCGTCACGCTCTACCGGCTGTTCCGGCGGTCCGGCTGGCTGTGAGGGCTACGTGGTCGGCGCGCTGTTCGCGTCGAGCACGCCCGTGAGCAGCAGGATCACGACGAGCGCGGCGAGCCCGAGCCGGTAGTACACGAACGGCTTGTAGCTGAAGGTCGAGACGATCTTCAGGAACACGATGATGACGAGGTAGCCGACGACGAACGCCACGAGCGTCGCGACGAGGGTCGCGCCGAACCCGGGCGTGCCACCCTTCCCGAAGTCGTCGACGCTCTTGGCCAGCTGGAACAGGCCGGAGCCGAACACCGCGGGGATCGCCAGCAGGAACGAGTAGCGCGCCGCCGCCTCCCGCGTGTAGCCCATGAGGAGCCCGCCGGTGATGGTGCCGCCGGAGCGGGACACGCCCGGGATGAGCGCCAGCGCCTGCCAGAAGCCGAACTGCACGGCGTGCCTGCCGGTCAGCTCCGTGAGCTCGCGCTGCTTGGCGCCCACCTTGTCGGCCCAGCCGAGCACCAGGCCGAAGCCGGCGAGCGTGAGGGCGATGAGCCAGAGGTTGCGGAACGTCTGCTCGATCGCGTCCTGGAACGCGAGCCCGAGGATGACGATCGGCAGCGAGCCCAGGACGATGAACCACGCCATGAGGGCGTGGTGGTCGGAGGGCTGCCCGGCCGGCATGCCCGCGCGGGACCGCCAGTCGGAGCCGAGGTCGCCGCGGATCGCGCGCCACCAGGCGCTCGCGATCCGCGCGATGTCGCGCCGGAAGTACAGGATCACGGCCGTCTCGGTGCCCAGCTGGGTGATCGCCGTGAACGCCGCGCCGGGGTCGGACGACCCGATGAGCTCGCCGACGATGCGCAGGTGCGCGCTCGACGAGACCGGGAGGAACTCGGTCAACCCCTGCACGAGCCCCAAGAGGATCGCTTCGCCCAGTCCCATCGCGTCCGTCACGAGCGGAACGATAGCCGGGGTGCGTTGCCGCTGATGACACGCAGGCGCCGATTAGTGTTGCGCCTCATGGAACAGCGCCACCTGGGCCGCACCGGTCTGCGGGTCTCCCGGCTCGGGCTCGGCACCATGACGTGGAGCCGGGACACCGACGAGCACGACGCGACCGAGCAGCTCCGGGACTTCACCGACGCCGGTGGCACCCTCATCGACACGTCCGCCTCGTACGCCGACGGCGGCGCCGAGGAGCTGCTGGGCCGGCTGCTCGACGACGTGGTCCCCCGCGACGAGGTCGTGCTCTGCACGAAGGCCGGCATCCGGCGCACGAGCAACGGCGGCGTGGTCGACGCCTCCCGTGGCGGCCTGCTCGCCTCCCTCGACGGCTCCCTGCGCCGCCTGCGCACCGACCACGTGGACCTGTGGCTGGTCCAGACCCCCGACCCGCGCACCCCGCTCGACGAGACCGTCTCCGCCCTGCGCCTCGCGGTGACCAGCGGCCGCGCCCGCTACGTCGGCCTGTCCAACCACGCCGGCTGGCAGGTGGCGCGCGCCGCGAGCCTGCTCGAGGGCGAGGTCGGGCTGACGGCGGTCGAGGCCGAGTACTCGCTGCTGCAGCGCGGGATCGAGCGCGAGGTCGTGCCCGCGGCCGTCGCGCTCGGCGTCGGCGTGCTGGCGTGGTCGCCCCTGGGCCGCGGCGTGCTCACGGGCAAGTACCGGCGCACCATCCCGGCCGACTCGCGGGCCGCGTCGCCGCACCTGGCGGGCTTCGTCGAGCCGTACCTCGCGCGGGCGTCGGCGACCATCGTCGAGGCGGTGGCCACGGCGGCCGACGGGCTCGAGCGCACACCGCTCGAGGTCGCGCTGGCGTGGGTGCAGAGCCGCGGCGTCGCCTCGGCGATCGTCGGGGCCCGGACGGCCACGCAGCTGCGCGCGTCGCTCGGTGCGCAGGACCTCGTGCTCCCCGACGAGCTCCGCAAGGCGCTCGACGAGATCAGCGCACCGGACCTCGGGTACCCCGAGCGGTTCTAGCGGCTGGCCTCGTCGGCGAGGTCGTCGACGTCCGCGTCGTCGTAGTCCTCGTCCTCGTCCTCGTCCTCGTCGTCCTCGTCCTCGTCGTCGTCCTCCTCGGCGAGGTAGAACGGCGTGGCCTCGCCGTGCACGGTGCCGAGGGCGTCGTCGTACACCTCGAACGCGTCGGCCAGGATGTCGTACGCGTCGTCGACCGCCGGGTCGTCCTCGCCGTGCGGCGCGGCGACGGCGGTGTAGTGGGCCTCGAGGGCTGCGATCAGGCGGTCCAGCGCGGCACGCGGGTCGACGGTCATGCGACGACCGTAGCCTTCTGCGAGGCACAATGGCAGCGCGTAAGGTTCTTCGGCACCAGCATCAGGACGTAGGCGCGGGGACGCGCGGGACGGGGTGGTCGATGGCAGACGGACAGACGAGGACGAAGCGGCCGGACTGGGTCGCGCAAGGCGGTCAGTACGAGTACCGCGTCCTCCGGATCCCGGCGACGACCTCACGCAACGACGCCCGCCGGATGCTGACCGAACAGGCCGAGCTGGGCCGCTGGGAGCTCTCCCGCACACTGCTGTTCGCCGGGGGCGAGCGCAAGGTGTGGCTGCGGCGCAAGGTCATCCGCGTGCGCAGCACCCTCGGGACGGACTGACCGGAGCGCCCGCTACAGCTCGGCCAGGGAGATGCTCTCGTCCGCGAGCCGCTCGGGGTCGATCTGTCGGCCGACGAGCGCGCGCAGCCGGTCGTTGATGTCCCACACGTTCACGTTCATGGCGGCGCGCACCCGTGCGTCGCGCAGCCAGAACGCCACGAGCTCCGGCCCGGTCGGGTCGCCCCGCACCACCACCTCGTCGTCCGCGTCCGCGTACCCGACGTACTCCATGCCGAGGTCGTACTGGTCGGTGTAGAAGTACGGCTGCCAGTCGTGCACGGCGTCCCGGCCCAGGACGGAGCGAGCCGCGAGCGCACCCTGCCGGATCGCGTTGTCCCAGTGCTCCACGCGCAGGCTGTGCCCGAGGGTGGTGTTGTGCGCGAGCGCGACGTCGCCGGCCGCGAGCACCGCGGGGTCGGCCGTGCGCAGGTGCTCGTCGACGACGATCCCGCGGGCGTCCGCCGCGAGGCCCGCCGCCACGGCGAGCTCCACGTTCGGGGCCGCGCCCACGCCGACCAGCACGACGTCCGCCGGCACGAGCTCGCCGCCCACCCGCACCCCGGTCACGCGGCCCGCAGCACCCTCGAACGCCTGCACGCCCACACCCGTCCGCAGGTCCACGCCGTGCGCCCGGTGCAGCGCCGCGAAGTAGGCGGCCAGCTGCGGACCGAGCACCCTCAGCAAGGGCTGCGCGGCGTACTCCAGCACGGTGACCTCGCAGCCCGCCGACCGCGCTGCGGCGGCGACCTCGAGGCCGATCCAGCCGCCCCCGACGACCACCAGTCGCGACTGCGCGGCGAGGTCGTCGCGCAGGACGTCGCTGTCCCGCAGCCGGCGCAGCGTCCGCACGCCATCGAGGTCCGCGCCGGGCACGTCCAGGGTCCGCGGGCTCGACCCGGTGGCCAGCACGAGGTGGTCGTAGGTCAGGACGGAGGCGTCCGAGAGCGTCACCGTCCGGGCGGCGCGGTCCACCGACGTGGCGGTGGTGCCGAAGCGGGTCTCGACGTCGTGCTCGGCGTACCAGTTCTCGGCGTGCACGAAGACGTCGTCGCGCGGCGTGGCGCCCTGCAGGTAGCCCTTCGACAGCGGCGGCCGTTCGTACGGCCGGACGGGCTCGTCGCCGACGAGGGTGACCGGCCGGTCGTCGCCCTCCTCGCGTAGCGTGGCGACGACGTGCGCCGCGGCGAGCCCCGCACCGACGACCACGGTTCCTGGCATCACGACCTCCTGACGGACCTACGGACGAACGGCGGCGAGGAACTCCGCCCGGGTGGCGGGCGAGTCCCGCAGCGCACCGGAGAGCGCCGACGTCGTCGTCACCGCGCCACCGGCCCGCACCCCGCGCATGCTCATGCACAGGTGCTCGGCCTCGACGACGACCCCGACGCCGCGCGGCGACAGCTCCGCGTCGATCCAGTCCGCCACCTGGCGGGTCAACCGTTCCTGGACCTGCGGGCGGCGGGCGAACATCTCCACCACGCGGGCGAACTTGGACAGGCCGAGGATCCGCCCCGCGGGCAGGTAGCCCACGTGCGCCACGCCGACGAACGGCAGCAGGTGGTGCTCGCAGAGCGACTGCACGGGGATCGAGCGGACCACGACGAGCTCGTCGTAGTTCTCCTCGTTCGGGAACGTCGTCATGGCGAACGGGCGCGGCGTCAGCATCGCGGCGTAGGCCTCGGCCATCCGTCGGGGGCTCTGCTCCGTGCCGGGGGTGTCGCACGAGATCCCGAGCGCCTCGAGGAAGGCCCGCGCGGCGTCCTCCGCGGCGTCGATGCCGACGTCGGCACGGGTCGTGGTGAGCGTCACCCGAGCGCCTCGATTCTATCGGATAGTGTTCTGTACTTTAGAAATACCCGCCGCTAGTGTCAAGAGCGTGGAGGGTGTGAGCACGGGGACGTTCGGGGCCGACGCCGGGCGCATCGGCGCGCTCGCCGACCCCGTCCGCCTGGCGCTCTACCGCTTCGTCAGCGCCCAGCCGGAGCCGGTCAGCCGCGACCAGGCGGCCGAGGCGACGGGCATCCCCCGCCACCAGGCGCGGTTCCATCTCGAGCGGCTCGAGGCGGACGGCCTGCTCGCCGCGAGCCACGCGCGCCTGACCGGCCGCACGGGTCCCGGGGCCGGACGGCCGGCCAAGCTCTACCGACGCGCTGCGCGCGAGATCGCGGTCACGCTCCCCGACCGGGAGTACGAGCTCGCCGGGCGCCTGCTGAGCGACGCGGTCGCGGAGTCGGCGCGGACCGGCGGCCCGGTCCTCGACGCGGTGAACCGGGCCTTCGCGGACTACGGGGCGTCCGCCGGCGCGTCGGCCCCGACGGAGTCGGACCCGCTGGACGCCGCGGCGGACGTGCTCGCGCGGCAGGGGTACGAGCCCCGGCGCGACGGGGACCGCGTCGACCTGCACAACTGCCCGTTCCACGCGCTCGCGCAGGTGCAGACCGAGCTGATCTGCACGGCCAACCGGTGCCTGGTCGCGGGGCTGGCCGACGCGGTGGCACCCGATCGGCTCGCCGCCCGGCTCGAACCGCACCCCGACCGGTGCTGCGTCGTCCTGGAGACCAGGCAGTAGCCTCGCTCAGCAGGTGCGCAGCAGGCGGTCCAGCACTCGCGTACCGAAGCGCAGGGCGTCCGACGGCACGCGCTCGTCCACGCCGTGGAACATGCCGGCGAAGTCGAGGTCGGCGGGCAGCCGCAGCGGCGCGAAGCCGTAGCCGCGGATCCCGAGCCGCGACAGGGACTTGTTGTCGGTCCCGCCCGAGAGCGTGTACGGCAGGACGGTCGCGTCGGGGTCCTCGGCGAGCAGCGACTCGACCATCCGGTCCACCAGGTCGCCCGAGAACGGCACCTCCAGCGCCGTGTCGTGGTGCAGCCGCTCGATCCGCACGTGCTCGCCGGCGAGGTCGGCGACGGTCCGCGCGAACTCGTCCTCGAGCCCGGGCAGGAAGCGGCCGTCGACGGTCGCCTCCGCGGCCCCGGGGATGACGTTCGCCTTGTACCCCGCCGCCAGCTGGGTCGGGTTGGTGGTGTGCCGGAGGGTGGCGCCGACGAACTTCGACGCCGGCCCGAGCGCGGCCACGAGCCGGTCGACCCCGTCCGGGTCCTCGGGGTCGAACGGCAGGCCGGTGAGCTGGGCGACGCCTTCGAGCAACGCGTGCACGGTCGGCGTGAGCTGCAGCGGCCAGGGGTGCCGGCCGAGCCGGGCCACGGCCTCGGCCAGGTGCGTGACCGCGTTGTCGGCGTTGACCTGGCTTCCGTGGCCGGCGCGGCCGTCGGCCACCAGCCGCATCCAGGACAGCCCCTTCTCGGCGGTCTGCAGCAGGTAGGCGCGCCGACCGTCGACGTCGACCGAGAAGCCGCCGACCTCGCTGATCGCCTCCGTCGCGCCCTCGAACAGCTCCGGGCGGTGGTCCACGGCCCACCGGGCGCCGAGCGAGCCGCCGGCCTCCTCGTCGGCGAACATCGCGACGACGACGTCCCGCGCGGGCTTGCGCCCCTCGCGCGCCATCTGCCGGACGACGGACAGGATCATCGCGTCCATGTCCTTCATGTCGACGGCGCCGCGGCCCCAGACCAGGCCGTCGAGCTCCTCGCCGCCGAACGGGTCCACGGTCCAGTCGTCGGCGCGCGCGGGCACGACGTCGAGGTGGCCGTGCAGCACGAGCGCCGGCCGGGTCTGGTCCGAGCCCTCCAGCCGGACGACGACGCTGGCCCGGCCCGGCGTGCTCTCGAACAGCTCGGGGTCCAGCCCGACCTCCGTGAGCAGGCCCATGACGTGCTCGGCCGCGGCGCGCTCCCCCGGCCCGGAGTCGTCGCCGTAGTTCGACGTGTCGATCCGGATGAGGTCGCGGCAGATCTGCACGACCTCGTCCTGCGCGGTCACGTGGTCGGAGGGCGCGGGCGTGCCGGAGGCCGGGTGGGTGACGGGCATGCCGTCCACCGTACCGGCCCCCGGCACCGGGTTCAGGCTGTCTCCGCGGCCGCCCCGAGCAGGCCGCGGCGCGCCAGCAGCGGGTCGATCAGCGGGTCGCGTCCCCGCAGGTCGCGGAAGGCCTGCATCGGGTCGAGCGAGCCGCCGCGCGAGAGCAGCCGCGCCCGGAACGTGTCGCCGTTCGCCCGCAGCAGCCCGCCGTTCTCGCGGAACCACTCGACCGTGTCGGCGTCGAGGACCTCCGACCAGATGTACGAGTAGTAGCCCGCCGAGTAGCCGCCGCCGAAGACGTGGTTGAAGTACGTCGTCCGGTAGCGGGGCGGCACGGGCGCGTAGTCCACGCCGGCACGCTGCAGGGCCGCCGCCTCGAACGGCTCGACCTCGTCGACGTCGGTCGGCACCTCGTCGGGTGACAGCCGGTACCAGGCCTGGTCCAGGAGCGCCGCGGACAGGTACTCCGTCGTCGCGAAGCCCTCGCCGTCCTGCCGGGCCGCCAGCAGCGTGTCCACCCACTCGGCCGGCATCGGCTCGCCCGTCTCGTGGTGGAGCGCGAACGCCCGGACGATCGACGGCTCCCAGGCCCACATCTCGTTGACCTGCGACGGGTACTCCACGAAGTCCCGCGGCACCGACGTGCCCGACTGCGACGGCCAGCGCACCGCCGAGAACAACCCGTGGAGCGCGTGCCCGAACTCGTGGAACAGCGTGATGAGCTCGTCCCACGCGAGCAGGGTCGGCTCCCCCTCGGGGGGCTTGGGGATGTTGAGGTTGTTGACGACGACGGGCGGCTCCCCGAGCAGCGTCGACTGGTCCACCAGGTTGTTCATCCAGGCGCCTCCCCGCTTGGACTCGCGGGTCCAGTAGTCGGCGAGGAACAGCCCGAGCCCCGTGCCGTCCTCGTCGAACACCTCGAACACGCGCACGTCCGGGTGGTACCCCACGAGGTCGTGCCGCTCGGCGAAGGTCAGCCCGTAGAGGGAGCTGGCGGCCCGGAACACCCCGTCGGCCAGGACCCGCTCGAGCTCGAGGTACGGGCGCAGCAGCGCGTCGTCCAGCGCGCGGCGCTCCTTCTTGACCTGCTCGGCGTAGAACGACCAGTCCCACGGCTCGAGCGTGGCGCCCGGGTGGTCCGCCTCGAGCGCGGCCTGCAGGTCGGCGCCCTCGACGCGCGCGTTGGCGACCGCGACGGGCGCGAGCCGCTCGAGGATGTCGGCGACGGCCTCCGCGGTCTTCGCGGTCGCGTCCGCGGCGATGTACGCGGCGTGGTGCGGGTAGCCGAGCAGCTGGGCGCGCTCGGCTCGCTTGCGCGCGAGGCCCAGCAGGGTCGGGCGGGTGTCGAAGGGGGCCGACGAGCCGCGCGTGGCCGACGCGCGGAAGACGCGCTCGCGCAGGTCCCGGTCGCGCAGCACCGCCAGGACCGCCTGCTGCGTGGGCAGCGCGAGCTCGAGGAACCAACCCTCCTCGTGCCCGCGGTCGCGCGCGGCCTTCGCCGCCGCGGCGCGGGCGTCCTCGGCCAGCCCGTCCAGCTCGTCCTCGTGGGTGACCAGCACCCCGGCCGCGTTCGTGGCCGCCAGCAGGTCGCGCCCGAAGGCGGTCTCCAGGCTCATGATCTCGGCGTTGAGGGTGCGGAGCCGGTCCTGCGACGCCTCGTCGAGGTCGACACCCGCGCGCACGAACGCCGTATGGGTGCGGTGCAGGAGCCAGGCGGTGTCCGGCTCGAGCTCGAGCGCACCGGAGTCCACGTCCGCCTGGAGAGCCGCGACACGTGCGAAGAGCCGCGCATCGAGGTAGATCGCGTCGTGGTGGGCCGCGAACAGCGGCGCGATCTCCTCCTCGACGGCCTCAAGGCCGGGCGTCGAGTCCGCGCTGGACTGGTTGTAGAAGCTCGTCGCGGCGCGGTGCAGGAGGCGGCCGGAGCGCTCGAACGCCTCGAGGGTGTTCTCCACGGTCGGCGCGGCGGGGTCGGTCGCGATCGCCTCGATCTCGGCACGCTGCTGCGCCATGCCGGCGAGCAGCGCCGGGAGGTAGTGCTCCTCGCGGATCCGAGTGTGGTCGGGGAGCCCGTACGGGAGGGTGGACGGCGCACCGAAGGGGTTGTCGGTGGCGAGGTCGGTCGGATTCATGGCGGACATCATCGCCGACGGGTGCGCGGTCCGCCCGTCACGACGTGCGGGCGAGGAACTCGTCCTCCGCGGCGTACGCGAAGAACGTGTCGTCCGGGTCCATCCGCACGAAGGCCGGGAACGCCTCGCGCCAGTCGCGGCGCGACGCGGCGTCGACGAGCCACTCGATACAGGCTCCGACGGTGTCCTCGTAGTGCCCCGGGGCCACGTATCCGAGCTCCGCGACGGCGCGGGCCATGCCGAGGACGACGGGGTGCGGCACCGTCCACGGCGTGCTCCCGAGGTCGCCCGCGGGGGCACCGGGGAGCATCACGTAGGTCGGGCTCACGCCCATCGCGGCGTCGACGACGGCGGAGATCTCGGCGACCGTCAGCGCCCGCGGGTCCACGGCGTTGAGCACGCGGTGGGCCGGGCGCGCGGCGGCGAGCCGGGTCAGCTCGCCGAGCACCGAGGTCGCCGTGGTGTGGAACCGGCTCTCGCCGTCGTAGGCGAGCACGCGGACGTCCCGGCCGTCGAGGGCCCGCTTGACGAACGTCCACTCCCGCGGCTGGCGGCACCACGGGCCGTGGATGGCGCCGGGTCGCAGGATCGTCGTCGGCACCGCGGAGGCCGCCCACGCCCGCTCGAGGGCCACCTTGCCGGTCGCATAGGTGTCGCGGCCGGCCTCGACGGTCGGCTGGTCCTCGTCGATCGGCATCGGGTAGCTGCCGAACTCGTCCGTCTCGAAGCCGTTGCCGACGTCGTCGACGTAGACCGCGCCGCTCGAGACGATCACCGCCGACCCGATCCGGTCGCCCCGCGCGACCAGGGGCTCCGCGTGCCGGTCGTCGTACGCCACGACGTCGACCAGGACGTCGACGCCGGACCCGAGCACGGCGTCGAGCGTGTCCGGGTCGGCGCGGTCACCGACCACCACCCGCGCACCCTCGACGTCGGCCGCGTGGCGCGCGAGCACCCGCACGTCCCAGCCGTCCGCCAGCAGCGCGGGCACCACGGCCCGGCCGATCTGCCCTGTCCCGCCGATGACCAGCGCCGTCGCCATGGCCCGACGCTACGCCAGCGCGCTCGTCAGGTCCTCGTACGTGCGGTAGCCGTGCGCCCGCCCGACCGCCGCGTTGTAGAGCCGGCCGGCGTGGGTGGTCAGGCCGGCGCCCAGCGAGGGGTCGGCGTCGACCGCGCCGTGCCAGCCCAGGTCCGCGAGCGCCCCGAGGTACGGCAGCGTCACGTTGGTCAGCGCGCGTGTGGACGTGACCGGGACGGCGCCGGGCATGTTGGCGACGCAGTAGAAGACGGACCCGTGCACCGCGTAGGTCGGGTCGTCGTGCGTCGTCGCGCGCGTGTCCTCGAAGCAGCCGCCCTGGTCGACCGCCACGTCCACCAGCACGGAGCCGGGCTTCATGCGGGAGACGAGCTCGTTGGTGACCAGCCGCGGCGCGCGGGCGCCGGGCACGAGCACGGCCCCGATCACGAGGTCCGCGTCGAGCAGCTCGCGCTCGATCGCGTAGGCGCTGGACGCCACGGTCCGCACCCGGCCGCCGAACGCGGAGTCGGTGTCGCGCAGCCGCGGCATGGACAGGTCGAGCACGGCCACGTCGGCGCGCATGCCGACCGCGATCTCGGCCGCGTGCCGGCCGACGACGCCGCCGCCGAGCACGACGACCTTCGCGGCGTCGACACCGGGCACCCCGCCCAGCAGCACGCCGGCGCCGCCCTCGTTCTTCATCAGGTGGTAGGCACCGACCTGCGTGGACAGCCGACCGGCCACCTCGCTCATGGGCGCCAGCAGCGGCAGGGAGCCGTCGGGCAGCTGCACGGTCTCGTAGGCGATCGAGGTGGTGCCCGCCGCGAGCAGCGCGTCCGTGGCGGGGCGGTCGGCCGCGAGGTGCAGGTAGGTGAAGAGGACGAGGTCGTCGCGCAGGTAGCCGTACTCCGACGGCACAGGCTCCTTGACCTTGCAGACCAGGTCGGCGCTCGCCCACACCTCGGCGGCCGAGGCGACGATCCGGGCGCCGGCCGCGACGTACTGCTCGTCGGTGATGGCGGAGCCCTCGCCCGCGCCCGCCTGGACGAGCACCTCGTGGCCGGAGGACACCAGGTGGTGGACGCCCGCCGGGGTGGCGGCCACGCGGTACTCGCGGTTCTTGACCTCGCTGGGGATGCCGACCTTCATGATGGGCTCCGTCGCCTTCTGTGTGTGTGACATCTCGTGCCGGCCAGCACTCATCGGCAATTCTGAACTTCCTGTGTTGCCAACGCATGACGATCGATGAACATTCGCTAGATTCGCCACATGTCCGCCCTCGATTCCACGAGCGAGCCTCTCACCGGTCCGAAGCGAACGACGTTCGGCGCCGTCGAGCTCGACGAGGTGGACCGGCGCCTGCTCAGCGAGCTCGAGCGCGACGGCCGCATCTCGAACAAGGAGCTCGCCGCTCTGGCCGGGATCGCGCCATCCACGTGCCACGCCCGCGTCCGGGCGCTGCGCGAGTCGGGCGTGCTGCGCGGCTTCCACGCGCAGGTCGACCCCGAGGCCGTCGGCCGGGGCTTGCAGGCGATGATCGCCGTCCGCCTCCAGGCCGCGGCCCGGGCCCGGCTCGCGGAGGTCGCCCACCGGCTGGCGCAGCGCCCGGAGGTGCGGGACGTGTACCTGCTCGCGGGCGTCGACGACGTGCTCGTGCACGTGGCCGTCCGCGACTCGCGCGAGCTGCGCGCGTTCGTGCTCGAGCACCTGAGCACCCGCCCCGAGGTCGCCCACACCCAGACGAGCCTCGTCTTCGAGCACGTGCACGCCCCGGGCACGGCCTCGATCTGATCAGCGGGCCATCCGCGCCCAGACGGCCGCCTGCGCGAGGATCCGGCGGGCCACGGGTTCGTCGTCGAGCTCGTCCCACACCCACAGTGCCGACTCGGTGCACCGCGCGAAGGCCCACGCGCCGATGCGCGCGGGGTCCAGGTGCCCCGCCACCGCCTGCACCCGCGCGCGCAGGACGCGGGCCGCGTCGGCGTGCGCGAACGGGTCGTCCACCTGCTCGAGCAGGGGCCACAGGTCGTACGCCGGGTCGCCGCGCATCGGCTTCGGGTCGATGGCGAGCCACCGGCCCCCGGCGTCGAGGATGTTGCCCGGGTTGAGGTCGCCGTGGATCAGCACGGAACCGTCCCCCGGGAGCGTGCGCAGCAGGTCCGCCGCGTCCCGCACGAGGCCGGCGTCGGCGTCGTGGCGCGCGGCCCGTTCCTCCAGCAGGTCCGCCCACCCCGCGCACACCTCCCCGAGCAGTGGCACGGGCGGCACGTCGGGCACGGCCCACAGGACCCGGGCCACACCCGCGCCGATCTCGAGCCGCTCCTGGGGGGTCCCGGGCGCGTCGGCGAGCGGGGTCCCGGGCTCGATGCGCTCGAGCAGCAGCGCCCAGTCGTCGGCGTCGGCAGCCAGCACCTCCGGGACGCCGTGGCCGTGCCAGGACCGGAGTGCGACCACCTCGTCGCGCGCCTCGTCGTGCGGGAGCGACACCTTGAGGACGACCGGCCGCCCCACGGCCGTGGTCCCCGGCGCGCACCACGACGCCGCCCCGGTGACGAACGGCGCCCCGAGCGTCAGGTCCCAGCGCTGGACGGCCCGGCCGACGAGGTCGGGGAGCCGGTCGATCCACGCCCGTCCGGCGGGCGTGCGGCCCACTCCGTCGTGCAGGATCGCAGGGATGTCGGGACCGGCCACGGAGCGAGGCTAGCGATGGACGTCTTCCGCAAGCAGCGGGTCGGCGCGCCCGCGGGCTTCTTCGCGTGCGAGGCGGCGGGCCTCGACTGGCTCCGGGCCGCGGGCGGCGCGCGCGTGGTCGAGGTGCTCGGGGTCGACGACGACGGGCTCGACCTGCGCCGGCTGGCCCCCGCCCCGCCGACGCGCCCGCTGGCGGCCGCGTTCGGGCGCGACCTGGCCCGGACGCACGCGGCGGGCGCCCCCGCCTTCGGCAGCCCGCCGGACGGGTGGGCGGGCGACGGGTTTTTCGGGCCGCTCGACCAGCCTCTCCCGATGCCCTCCGGCGCCCACGGCGGCTGGGGCAGCTTCCTGGCGGAGTGCCGGCTCGACCCGCTGGCCGTGGCCCTGCGCGAGGCCGGGTCGCCGGAGCCGGCCGACGCGGTCAGCCGGGTGGCCGACCGGGTGCGGTCGGGCGCCRTCGACGACGACGAGCCGCCGGCCCGGCTGCACGGCGACCTGTGGGCCGGCAACGCCGTCTGGACGGTCGACGGGGTCACGCTGATCGACCCCGCGGCCCACGGCGGGCACCGCGAGACGGACCTCGCCATGCTCGCCCTCTTCGGCTTCCCGTTCCTGCCGGACGTCCTCGCGGGGTACCAGTCGGTGCGGCCGCTGCGCGCCGGGTGGCAGCGCCGGGTCGGCCTGCACCAGGTGTACCCGGTCGGCGTCCACGCGCTGCTGTTCGGCGGCGGCTACCGCGCGCAGCTGCTGCGCCTCGCGGGTGAATGGGGCGCCTGACGGGTGCGTGACGGGGGCGATCGCCCCGCGCGCGCGACTGCGGCATGTGCGATCCTGCGCGGACCGACGCGCAGAGTGTGGAGGAGTGCAGGGGTGGACGCAGGGTGAGCGCAGGCGACCCGCAGGGACTCAATCCCTGGGTCGGCGCGCGGGGCGACGAGCCCTTCCCGCCGCTCCTGCCGCACCCGCGCGGACCCCTGGAGGACCGGGTCGTCCGCTTCCTCGGCCCCGCGGTGCGGGTGCGCCGCGGCCCGCGCCTCGGCTTCCTCCTCGTCGTCGCCCTCATCGTCGGCGTGCTGGTGGTCGGCGGCCGCTGGTGGATGGCGACGGCCACGATGTTCGGCCCGCCGTCGGGCCTCGAGGAGGCCTCCGTCCCGCTGGGCGCGCCGCCCGCCGGGCACCCGGCGGACGGGGTGTTCGCGTTCACGACGATGCAGCCCGACGGGAACGGCCCGGTGGCGTACAGCCCGTGCCGGCCGATCCACTACGTCGTGCGGCCCGACGGGGCTCCCCTCGGCGGCGCGGAGTTCATCACCGCCGCCGTCGCCACCGTGTCCGCGGCGACGGGGCTCCGGTTCGTCGACGACGGCGCGACGGCCGAGGCGCCGAGCCCGGACCGCGAGGCGTACCAGCCCGACCGCTACGGGAAGCGCTGGGCACCCGTGCTCGTCGCCTGGTCGGCGCCCGACGAGACCCCGGAGCTGGCCGGTGACGTGGCGGGGATCGGCGGGTCGGCCGCGGTGACCCGGTCGGGGCGGTCGGTGTACGTCACGGGATCGGTCACGCTCGACGCCACCGACCTGGGCACCCTGATGGCGACGCCCAGCACTCGCGCGACGGCCCTCGGCATCGTGACGCACGAGTTCGGCCACCTCGTCGGCCTCGACCACGTGGACGACCCCACCCAGCTCATGTACCCGAGCACCAGCACGTCCGTCTCCGGCTTCGGGACGGGCGACCTGGCGGGGCTCGCGGCCCTCGGCAGCGGCGAGTGCGCACCGAACGTCTGACCGAACCCTCCACGCCGCCCACGCACGCTCTCTCACGGAACTCCCAGGTCCGGTGGGTACGCTCGCCGCGCCCACGAAGGAACTCCGAGGAGACCGCCATCCACCGTCGACCGATCGTGCTCGTGCACGGCACCCGGACGTCGTCCGTCATCTGGCGGCGACAGGTCGAGGCGCTCGAGCGTTCCGGGCACCCGACGGTGACGCTGGACCTGCCCGGGCACGGGCGCCGGTCGCACGAGCGGTTCAGCCTCGAGGGCGCCCTGGTCGCCATCGACGAGGCCGTGGACTCGTGCTCCGAGCCGCCGCTGCTGGTCGGCCTCTCGCTCGGCGGCTACACGAGCCTGGCGTACGCCCGCCGGCACGAGGACAAGGTCGCGGGCGTGGTTCTGGCTGGCTGCTCGACGGAGATCAAGGGCAAGCCGCTGCACACCTACCGCCGCCTGTCCGGGATGGTCACCCGGGCCCTGCGCCTCGGCGGCGGTGACTGGCACGTGGTGACCGACATGCTCGCCGCGATGTCCGGCTACTCCCCGCTGACCGACCTGCGCCGCACCGCTCTGCCGGTCTGGCTGGTCAACGGCAGCCGCGACCCCCTCCGCCTGGACGAGCGCCGGTACCGCGACGCCCGTCCCGGCACGCGCCTGACGGTGGTCCCCGGTGCCGGGCACGACGTGAACTCCCACGCGCCGGTCGCGTTCAACCGCGTCCTGCTCGACGCCCTGCACGAGCTGCGCCACCGCGGCGGCCTCGCGATCGCCTGACGGCCCGCTGCGCCGCGGTGCGGGAAACCGTGTCCCGCCAGGCACAGTAGGGGCGTGGACCCCGCGCACCTCGCCGACGCCTCACGGCTGCGCACCCGGGCGACAGTCCTGCACGCAGACGCCGACTCGTTCTTCGCGGCGGTCGAGCAGCGCGACAAGCCGTCGCTGCGCGGCAAGCCCGTGCTGGTCGGCGGGACGGGGCCGCGCGGGGTCGTGTCGACCGCGTCCTACGAGGCGCGGCGGGCCGGCGCCCGGTCCGCGATGGCGATGAGCCGCGCGCGCCGCCTGGCCCCCGCCGCCGCCGTGCTGTTCCCCCGGTTCGAGGCGTACTCCGCGTACTCGCGGATCATCATGGCCACGCTCGGCACACTCTCGGAGCTCGTCGAGCCGCTGAGCATCGACGAGGCGTTCGTCGACCTCGAGGCCGGCCCGTTCGCCGACGACCCCGCGGCGGCGGCCGCGGACGTCCGCGCCCGGATCCGGGAGCTCACGGGCCTCGCGGTGTCCATCGGCATCGGCCGCACCAAGCTCATCGCCAAGCTCGCGTCGGACGCCGGCAAGCCCGACGGGCTGCTCGTGGTCGAGCCCGCCGACGAGGACGACTTCCTCCTGCCGCTGCCCGTGCGCGCCGTGCCCGGCATCGGTCCCGCGACGGCGGCCGCGCTCGAGCGCCTCGACGTCCGCACGGTCGCCGACCTGCGCCGCCAGGAGCTCGACGTCCTCACCATGACGGTCGGCGAGTCGTCGGGCGCCAACCTCTTCCGCCTGGCCCGCGGGATCGACCCCCGTCCCGTGGCGCCCGGCGGCGAGCGCAAGTCCGTCGGCGCAGAGCGCACGTTCGCGGAGGACATCTTCGGGACGGACCTGATCGCCGCCGCGATCGACCGCGTCACCGACGAGGCGCTGCGCCGGCTGACCGCGCACGGCGGTGGCGCCCGGACCGTCGTCGCCAAGGTGCGGTTCGCCGACTTCACCACCCTGACCCGGTCCGTCACGCTGCCCCAGCCGTCCGCCGAGCCCACCGAGCTGCGCGCCGCCGCGCACCAGGCGGCCCGCGCCGCGGGGATCAGCGACTCGGTGCGGCTGCTCGGGGTCTCGTTCCACAACCTCTCCGCGCACGCCCAGCTGACGCTCCCGTGGGGCGACGACGAACCGGCGCCCGTCGTCGAGGATCCCCCCGACGGCCCGACGACCCTCGGACTGCTCACCGAGGCGAACGCGCGCCCGGGACTCGACGTCGAGCACGCGACGCTCGGGCGCGGCTGGGTGGTCCACGTCCGTGGGCGCCAGGCGACCGTCCGGTTCGAGAGCGTGGACACCCCGCCGGCCCGCTCGCAGGTGGTCGACCTCGAGACCGACCCGCTCCTGCTCGTGCCGCCCCTGGCTCCTACGCTCGACGCATGACAGCCGCACCGCGCAACATCGTCGCCGCGCTGGAACAGGTGCCCGAGCCGTGGCAGCCGCACCTGCTCGCCCGGTTCAACGACCACGAGCTCAAGGTGGTCAAGCTGCACGGCGAGTTCGTGTGGCACACCCACCCCGACACCGACGAGATGTTCGTCGTGGTCGCCGGCTCCCTGACGATCCAGCTGCGCGACGGCGACGTCGTGCTCGGGCCACAGGACGTCTTCGTCGTCCCGCGCGGCGTCGAGCACTGCCCGCGGGCAGACGGGGAGGTGTCGGCGCTGCTGGTCGAGCTCGCCGGGACGGCCAACACCGGCGACGCGGGCGGCCCGCGCACCGCCGTCACCCGGGAGCTCGGCCCCGACCGTCCAGCCGGATCGTCCACGGCGTGATCGAGGCGACGACGAGGTGCGTCCCGCTCCACGGGTCCCGCGCCAGCGTCGTCCGCACCTGCTCCACGGAGTCGGCGTCGACGGCGTGCACCACGCGCACCTCGTCGGCCAGCGGGCCTCCGAGCACCAGGAAGCCCTCGTCGACAAGCCCGTCCATGAACCGCGCGTGCTCGGTCCAGCCGACCTGCTCCTCCAGCGGACGGGTGACGTCCCACAGGGGACCGGACCGCGTGAGCACCACGAGGAACATCGCCTACCGCCCGGCCTGGGTCAGCGCCTCGACGCGGGCGGCCACCTCGGGCCACGCGCGCTCGGGCGGCACCCCGTGCCCTGCATCGGGGACGACGAGCAGCTCCGCACGGGGGATCTCCCGCGCCAGCGCCTCGCCGTGCGCGAGCGGGAACAGGGGGTCATCAGATCCGTGCACGACGAGCGTCGGCGCGGTGATCTCGCCCAGGCGGTCGCGCCACGATGGTCCCGGGTCGACCAGGAACGGGTTGGTCGTGGCGGCCCGCACGTCCCGTGCCCGGTCCGCGGTGCGCTCCGCGATCTGCCGCTGCAGGGACTCGTCGAAGCCCGCCCGCTGGAACGGCCGCTCGAGCTCGGTGAGGTAGGCCACCACCGCGTCACGGTCGTCCCAGTCCGGTTCCGGCGACCCTCCGTCGAAGAACGCCCGCAGCTCGTCCGACATCCCCGGCAGGTCGCCCGACCCCGGGGTGCTGCTCACGAGCGTGAGCGCCGAGACGCGGTCGGCCGAGTCGATCGCGAGCTGCTGGCCGACGAGGCCGCCGCCCGAGACGCCCAGCACGTGCGCGCGGTCGACACCCTCGTCGTCCATGAGCGCGAGCACGTCCGCGACGTTGTCGCTCGTGTCGTAGCCCGGCTCCCCCACCGGCCACGAGGTCGAGCGGCCCTGGTCGCGCGCGTCGAAGCGGAGCACCCGGTGGTGACGAGCCAGGAGGTCGACCAATCCGTCCGGCCACGCGACGAGCCCGCAGCCCGCGCCGTGCACCAGCACCAGCGGCTCGCCCGTCCCCCGCACGTCGACGCAGAGGCTCACGCCGTGGGCCACCTCGACCATCCGCTCGGTCACTCGAGCGCCCGGCGGCTGCGGCGGTCGTTCTCCTTCTCGATCGCCTCGACGAGCTCGCCCTTGCTCATCCGCGAGCGCCCGTCGATCCCGAGCTCCTTCGCCACGTCGTACAGGTGCGCCTTGCTCGCGTTGGCATCGACTCCGCCGGCCGTGGGCGCGGTCGAGCCGTAGCCCTCCTCGGCGTGCTGGTCGGACGGCCCGTACTCCTGCTTGGGGCGCCAGCTGTCGCCGACCTTCTCGTGGGTGTGCTTCAGCGCGGCGAACGCGACGCGGTGCGCGCGCTCCTCGTCGCCGTCGTACTGCTCGATCGCCGCGTCGTACGCGTGGGCGTAGGTGCGCTGCGCCTTCTCGTCGGAACGCTGCAGCGTGCTCGGCAGCTCGCTCTGCTTGGCGGCGCCGGATCGGGTCGTCTTGGGCACAGGACGATCGTGACGCCCCGATCCGGACGCCGCCAGCGCAGCTACTTCGTCTCGGCCTGCGCCTCGTCGGCCGCCGCCTTGATCTCGTCGGCCTCCGCCTTGTCGATGGCCTTCTCGACGATCGCGTCGGCCTTGTCGAGCGCCTTGCGGATCGCGACGGCGCCCGGGTCGGAGACGAGAGCGACGATGCCGGAGTGTCCTGGAGCGATCGAGTCCTGCAGCTCCTCCGCCAGTCCCTTGCGGTTGTGGAGCTCGCGCGCCTTGCCCGTGGCCGCGCCCACCGCACCCAGCACGGCAGCGCTGCCGATGATGGACGGCGGGAAGATCAGGCCGAGCGCGACGCCGCCGACGACGCCCCAGGACAGGCCCCGGCGCGTGCTGTGGTCGGTGGCCTTCTGGATCTCGAGCTTCCCGTCCGCGTCGCGCTTGACGACGATGACGCCCTCGATGTCGAGGGTCTTGCCGTCCTCCACCGACTTGAGCGTCTCGTAGGCCTGCCACGCCGTGTCGGTGTCCGTGAAGTCCGCCACGAAGAGGGTGAAGGCGCCGTCGCTCAGTGCGGCGACGACATCGGTGGGCTGATCGTCCGACATGAAGTGCTCCTTGTGGTCCGTCGATGTCTGACTTGGTGCGTGATCGACCGTAGACCTGACCAGCGACTCTGCGCACGTGCCGACCACGCTGCGCGGCGACGTCGCACGGGCCACCCTGTCGCGAGCACGGGCCGGTCTACCCTGGCTGGGCATGGGCTTCCTCTACGAGGAGAGGACCTCGGCCTCGCCGTTCGTCGACGTGGTCTGGCACACGCGTGACGCCACCGACGGCACCTACCTCGCGTCGGCCGACGCCCGCTGGGACATGATCTTCACGATCACGGGGCACGGCCGCCGCGTCCTGCTCAGCGGCCCGTCGTCGCAACCGACCGTGGTCCCGTACACCGCTGGCAACGTCAACACGGGCATCCGGTTCGCCGCGGGCACCTACTTCACCCACGTCCCCGTGCGCACCATGTGCGACCGCACGATCGCCCTCTGGATGCCGTCACCGACGACGTTCCTGCTGGCCGGCAGCACGTGGCCGTTCCCGGACCTCGAGGGCGTCGGCGTCGACGCCCTGGTGGACTCGCTGGCTGAGCGCTGCCACCTGGCCCACGACGACGTCGTCGAGGCCGCCCTCGACGGCGCTCCCGTGCCGCTGTCCCCCCGGTCGGTCGAGCGGCACTTCACGCACGTCACGGGAATGAGCCCGCGGCACGTCCGCCAGATCGCGCGCGCCCGCGAGGCCGTGGCGCGCCTGCAGGGCGGGCACCCCATCGCGGACGTCGCCCAGGAGCTCGGCTACGCCGACCAGTCGCACCTCACGCGCGACCTCAAGCGGCTCACGGGATACACGCCCGGCCAGTCGCAGCAGCGCGACGAGCCCGTCTGAGCGGGTGTCGCCCCGGTTCAAGACGACGCGGGCGCCGGCGGCTTGACTCGAGGGGACACCACCTCGGAGGGGAAGGCATCGCCATGGACATCCGGCCGTACGAGATCAGCATCCCTGACGCGGACGTCGACGACCTCGTCGACCGCCTCGGCCGCACCCGGTGGCCGGCCGAGCTCACGTCCGGGTGGGAGCGCGGCACCCCGGTGGCGTACGCCCGCCGCCTCACCGAGCACTGGCGGACCTCGTTCGACTGGCGCACCCAGGAGCGGCGGCTGAACCGGATGCCCCAGTTCGTCGCCGACGTCGACGGGCAGCCCGTGCACGGCCTGCACGTGCGTTCGGACCAGGACGGCGCGATCCCCCTGCTCCTGTGCCACGGCTACCCGGCGTCGTTCGTCGAGTTCGCCACCCTGGCGCCGCTCCTCGCCGAGCCGGCCGACGGCCCGGCGTTCCACGTCGTCGCCCCGTCGATCCCGGGCTTCGGCTTCTCGACGCCGCTGACCGGGATCGGGTGGGACCTCGGCCGGACCGCGCTGGCGTTCGACCGGATCATGACCGGGCTCGGCTACGACCGCTACGCGGTCTTCGGCGGCGACGTCGGCGCCGGGATCAGCGAGCAGGTGTGCCTCGAGGCAGGTGGCCGGGTGATCGCTTCGCTGGTCGCCACCGACCCCGGCGCGATCGCGACCGCCTACACGCCGCCGACCGATCACCTGACCGCCGAGGAGAAGGAGCGGCACGAGGCGCTCAAGGCCGCCCGCTCCGAGGACTTCGGGTACCTGCAGGTCCAGACCACCCGGCCCCTGAGCGTCGCGTACGGGCTCACCGACTCCCCCGCCATGCAGCTGACGTGGATCGCCGAGAAGGTCCGCGAGTGGACCGACCCCCAGCGCGAGCTGCCCGAGGACGCCGTCGACCTCGATGACCTCCTCACGCTGGTCAGCGTGGCGTGGTTCGGCCGGGGCGGCGACGGCGCGGCGAACCTGCTCTACGAGGCGGCGCACGCCCCCGCGGCCTGGGGCCGCCGGCACGACCGCCCGCAGGGGATGGTCGCGTTCGGCGACGAACCGCTGATGCGCCGCATCCTCGACCCGGACGGTCACCTCGCCTACTGGGCGGAGCACCCGCGGGGCGGCCACTTCCCCGCCCTGGAGCGTCCGGAGGAGCTCGCCGCCGACCTCCGCGCGTTCCTGGCGTCGGTGCTCGTCGGCTGAGGGCCGCCGTGCCCTGGGCAGATGTGGGTGGGATGCGGTCTGATCGTGTCGAGAGACCGCGCCGTGCGGTCGCGCTGACTGGAGGACCCGATGGCGACGCTCGTCTCCACCCTGTTCATCTCCCTCGACGGTGTGGTCGAGATCGACCCCGCCTGGCACTTCCCGTACTTCGACGCGAACATGGGCGCCGCCGTGGGGGACGACTACGCCGGGACCGACGTGCTGCTGCTCGGGCGTGTGACGTACGACAGCTTCGCGGGCGCGTGGCCGGGCCGCGAGACCGCCGGCGGCGAGGACGCCACGTATGCGGCGCAGCTCGGTGACATGCGCAAGGTCGTCGTCACGCGCGGGACCCAGGACCTCGGGTGGCGCAACGCCGAGCCGATCCAGGGCGACCTCGTCGAGGCGGTCACGGCGCTCAAGGCCGAGCCCGGCGTCGAGAAGGTCCTCGTGGGCGGCTCGGTCTCCGTGGTCCGCCAGCTGCTCGCCGCGGGGCTGCTCGACGAGCTCCGCCTGCTGGTGCACCCGGTCGCCGCTCGGCACGGCGAGCGGTTGTTCGACGAGGGCGAGCCGATCTACCCGCTGCGGCTGCTGCGCTCCGACGTGTTCCCGACCGGGGTCGTCCGGCTGATCTACGCTCCGAGCCAGCTGCCCGGCGCCGAGGGGTACGACGACGTCACCGACAAGCTCCCGGGCGCCGACGAGGGCTGACGCCGTGGCGATCAGCTGGCCGCAGGCGCTCGCGTGGCGGCTGCGGCGCCACCTGCTCGAGCCGGTCGGCGACGGCTCGGCCGCGGACGTCGTGCATGCCCTGGGTGCCGTCCCGACCCAGAACGACGCCGCCGAGCTCGCCGTCGGCATCCGGCGCCGCAGCGCGCGGCCCGGCGACGTCACGCGCGCCCTGGCCGACGGCGAGCTGGTCATGACGTTCGCCTTCCGCGGCGCCGTCCACCTGATGACGCCCGAGGACGCGGGAACCTACCTGGCCCTGCGCGGCGACAGCCGGATGTGGGAGCTGCCCAGCTGGCAGTCGTACTACGGCCTGGCCCCGTCCGACTGGCCGGCGTTCCGCGAGTCGGTCCGCGACGCCCTCGCCGGGGGTCCGCTCACGATCGACGAGCTGGCGGCGGCGGTCACGTCGCGCCCCGCGTACCGCCGGCTCGACGTCACGTGGACCCTGCTCAAGGCGCTCGCGTGGCAGGGCGACCTGTGCTTCGGACCCAGCCGCGACGGGCGCCCGACCCTGCAACGCCTGGACACCAACCCGCGGTGGACCGGGCTGCCCGACGTCGACGAGGCGGGGCCGCGCGCGATCGAGGCGTACCTCCGGGCGTACGGACCCACCACGACCGACCACGTGCACCGCTGGCTCGGCGAGGGCCTCGGCGCCGCCCGCAAGCGCCTGCGGACCTGGATCGCCGGGTTCGGCGAGCGCCTGGCACAGCTCGACGTGGACGGCGAGCCCGCCCTCGTCCTGCGCGAGGACCTCGACCAGCTGACCGCCACGGCGCCGACGACGGCCGTCCGACTTCTGCCCCGCTACGACCAGTGGGTCCTCGGACCCGGGACCGCGGACCCGCACGTGGTCCCGCCGGCTCATCGCCAGGAGATCTCGCGGGGGGCGAACGTCGTCCTCGTCGGCGGCGTCGTGAGCGGCACCTGGACCCCGGAGGGCAACGAGGTCGCCGTCACCTGGTTCCCCTCTGCCCCGTCGGTCGCGGCCGAGGATCTGGCTGCGGAGGCCCAGCGCATCGCGCCGCTCCTGGAGCGGTAGGCCCCTTTTGTCCGGATAGCAAGACCGCTAGTGACGTCGGCGTCCTGCCGTCGCATCCTGTGGGGACGTCGGCACCGAGACCGGCGTGGGACCGGCACCGGCGCCGGCGTGAGCTGGGCGGTCGACGATGACGAACCCGCGAGTGATCGCGCTGTGGGCGGCGCCCGCCGCCGCGCTCCTGCTCCTCGTCGTGCTGGTGGCGTCGCGCGAGCCCCTGTGGACCACCTGGCCGGGCACCGCGGTGCGCTTCGCCGGCTTCCTGGCCGTCGCCGCCGGGATGTACGCGCTCGCCGGCCGCTGGGAGCGCCGCGCCGCCCGCCGCTGACCCCCGTCAGCCCATACCGCGGTCACGACGCCCCTGCTCCCGGGCTCTCCGCACGGCGACAGTCTCCCGCGCGCGCTGCACGGCCGACCCGGCCGCAGGCGGGTCCAGGAACGAAGAATGCCCCCGATCCGCGTCTCCGCAGATCAGGGGCACTTTCGTCGCTGTCTCAACGAGTGTCCGGAGGGGGACTTGAACCCCCACGCCCTTTCGGGCACTAGCACCTCAAGCTAGCGCGTCTGCCATTCCGCCACCCGGACAGGTGGACCGCAGGGCACCCGGAGGCGCCCTCAGGTGCGGCAGAAAAGATAGCACGGCGCGGCGCCCGGGCACGCATCGCCCCCGCGAGGCAGACTGGCCGCAGGCGCCGAGACAGGACGTCATCGGCTTGACGCAGGGAGCCCCATGACGGACGCCAGCAGCTCGACCGGACGGGGTGCGTCCGGCCCCGCCGCACGCAAGGTTGCCGGCGCTCGCCGCAACCCGAGCGCGTACGGGGTCGAGCACACCGCCCCGCGGTGGTTGCGCAGCGCTGCCGGCACCTCGTGGCGGCTTCTCGTCGTCATCGCCATGGTCGCGCTGATCTTCTACGTCACCGGTCGCGTGCAGCTCCTCTTCGTCGCCCTGTTCCTGGCGTTCGTGTTCACCGCGGTCCTGCGGCCGGTCGTCGACTTCTTGGCCCGCACGATGCCGCGGGGGCTGGCGACGGCCCTGGCACTCCTTGGCGGCATCGTGTTCTTCCTCGGGCTCCTGACGTACGTCGGGTACTCGATCGCGAACCAGTGGACGGACCTCACCAAGCAGTTCAGCGATGGCATCGGCCAGATCACGGACTTCCTGGAGAACGGGAACCTGCCGTTCACCATCACCAACGAGCAGATCGCCGAGTGGATCAGCAACGGGCAGAAGTGGGTGCAGGATCACGCCGGCGACCTGGCGGGCCAGGCGGCCGCCGGGGCCGGCTCCGTGGTCGAGGTGTTCACCGCGCTCGCGCTGGCCATCTTCTGCACGGTGTTCTTCCTGGCCCGCGGGCGCGAGATGTGGACGTGGTTCCTCAACCAGCTGCCCGCCCGGGTGCGCGAGAGCTGGAAGACGGCGGGCGGCGCCGGCTGGTACACGTTCTCCGGCTACACGCGCGGCACGGTGATCATCGCGGTGACCGACGGTGCTCTCGCCTTCATCCTGCTGACCGTCCTGCGCGTGCCGCTGTCCGCGCCGCTCGCCGTTCTGGTGTTCATCGGCGCGTTCATCCCGCTGATCGGTGCCCCGGCCGCCATGGTCGTGGCGATGATCGTGGCGCTCGCCGCCAACGGGCTGCTGTCGGCCGCGATCGTCGGCATCGGCATCGCGCTCATCGGTCAGTTCGAGGGGCACATCCTGCAGCCGATCGTCATGGGCAAGCAGGTGTCGATCCACCCGGTCGTGATCGCACTGGCGGTCACTGCGGGAACCCTGACGGCGGGCATCCTCGGCGCCGTCATCTCCGTGCCGCTCGTGGCGGTGTGCTGGGCGATCTTCTCCCGGCTGCGGACCCTGGACCCGCCGATGGAGGAGGAGGACTCGGACGACGAGGTCGAACCCGTCGACGATGCTCCGCAGCTCGAGGACGACGAGGTCGTCAAGCAGCCCTGAGCGTCACCACCGCCACGTCGCGGCCGCGTCAGCGGAAGTCGCGTGACGCCGACCGGACCTTCAGCGACATCGCGCTCAGGTGCTCGGCCACCAGGTTGGTCGCGCCGTCCGACCGCTCCAGCCGGCCCCGGACGACCAGCGCCCGCGACGTGCGGGCCACCTTGCGGAACTTCTGCCACAGCCCCGCCGAGCAGATGACGTTGAGCAGCCCGGTCTCGTCCTCGAGCGACAGGAACGTGATCCCGCCCGCCGTGCCCGGCCGCTGCCGGTGGGTCACGACGCCGGCGACAGCGACCCGGCGCCCGATCTCGTGGGTGTACGCCTGCTCCACCCGGAGCACCCCGGCGGCGTCGAGCCCGTCGCGCACGAACTGGGTGGGGTAGGAGTCGACGGAGACCCCCGTCGCCCAGACGTCGGCGGTCGCGATCTCCACGTCGCTGAGACCCGGCAGCATCGGTGCGCTCACCCCCACCGAGACCCCCGGGAGGGTGTCCGGGCCCTCCTGCGCGAGCGCGCCGGCCGCCCACAGCGCCTCCCGGCGCGTGACCCCGAGGCTGTCGAGCGCTCCGGCGGTGGCGAGGGCCTCGAGCTGCGCGGTCGAGAGCTGGACGCGCCGGACCAGCTCCCGCAGGTCCGCGAACGGGCCTCGTGCGCGACGCTCGTCGACCACGCGTCGTGCGACGTCCTCCCCCACCGACCGCACGGACGAGAGGCCCAGCCGGACCGCCAGCGCGCGCACGCCGTCGCCCGTCCGCACCCCCGGCGCGGTGACAGGACCGGTCCCGCTCGGCGTCGGCACCAGCCGCGGTTCACCGCCGGAGGGCGTCGGGCCGAGCCGCTCGACGACCGCGAGCACGTCGGACGCCTGCACGTCGGGGCGCAGCACCTCCAGGCCGTGCCGGCGGGCGTCGGCGGCCAGGCTCTGCGGCGAGTAGAAGCCCATCGGCTGCGCCGCGAGCAGCCCGGCGTAGAACGCCGCCGGGTGGTACACCTTCAGCCACGCGCTGGCGTAGACCAGGAACGCGAACGAGTACGCGTGCGACTCGGGGAACCCGAAGTCGGCGAAGGCCTTGAGCTTGTCGAAGATCTCCTGCCCGGTCTTCTCGTCGATCCCGTGCCCGGCCATGCCGGACATCAGCCGGCCGCGCATCGCCTCCATCCGCTCGGTCGACCGCTTGGACCCCATGGCCCGCCGCAGCTGGTCGGCCTCGGCCGGCGTGAAGTCGGCGACGTCGATGGCCATCTGCATGAGCTGCTCCTGGAACAGCGGCACGCCCTTGGTCTTGGCCAGCGACTTCTCCAGCAGTGGGTGCAGGTACGTCACGGGCTGGCGGCCGTGCGCGCGCTCGATGTACGGGTGCACCGAGCCGCCCTGGATGGGGCCGGGGCGGATGAGCGCGACCTCGATGACGATGTCGTAGAACGTCCGCGGCTGCAGGCGCGGCAGGGTGCCCATCTGCGCGCGGGACTCCACCTGGAACACACCCACCGTGTCGGCGGCGCTGAGCAGGTCGTACACGCGCGGGTCCTCGGCAGGCAGCCCGTGCAGGTCCAGCTTCCTGCCCTCGTGCTCCTGCACGAACCCGAACCCGATGCGCAGCGCGGTGAGCATGCCGAGGCCCAGGAGGTCGAACTTCACCAGCCCCGCGTCCGCGCAGTCCTCCTTGTCCCACTGCAGCACCGTGCGCCCCGGCATCCGTGCCCACTCCACCGGGCACACCTCGATGACCGGCCGGTCGCACATCACCATGCCGCCCGAGTGGATGCCCAGGTGCCGCGGCAGCCGCAGGAACCGGTCCGCCAGGTCGATGACCTGCTCGGGGATCTCGTCGAGGTCGCTGGCCGCAGGAGGCCGGATCGCCGGGACGACGTCGTGCCCGTCCGCCGTCGCCAGGCCGGGCGTGTCCACGCCCTTCGGGGCGCGCAGCATCGAGGGCGGCTCCCACGTGTTGCCCCACATCGAGGCCTGCGTCCGCCGACGATCCTCGCGCGCGGTGCTCACCGCGGCGGGCGGCTCGGGCACCGGGCCGGTGTGCCCGGCGTGCGGGCGCGCCTGCCGACGACCCGGCCCCGCGGACGGCTTCTCGGGCGGCGGCGTCGGCGCGGTCGACCGCAGGCTTCCCCACCGCTCGATCGACTGCGCCCATGCGTCCTGCTGCCCGGCGTCGTACCCGAGCGCCCGCGCGGCGTCCCGGACCGCCGACCGCGGGCGGTAGGAGATGACGTTGGCCACCTGCGCGGCGTGGGTACGTCCGTGCTTCTCGTAGACGTACTGGATGACCTCCTCGCGCCGTGCGGACTCGATGTCGACGTCGATGTCCGGCGGCCCGTCCCGCTCGGGCGCGAGGAAGCGCTCGAACAGCAGCCCGTGCCGGACGGCGTCGACCGCGGTGACCCGCAGGGCGTAGCAGACGGCCGAGTTGGCGGCCGAGCCGCGGCCCTGCGCCATGATCCCGTTGCGACGGCAGAAGTCGACCAGGTCGTAGACCACGAGGAAGTACCCCGGGAAGCCGAGGTCCTCGATCACCCGCAGCTCGTGCGCCAGCTGCGCGTACGCGCCGGGGACCTTCTCCGACTCCGGCGGTCCGTACAGCTCGAGGGCGCCGCGACGGACCAGCTCGCGCAGCCACGTGGCCTCGGTGTGGCCGGACGGCACCGGGTAGGGCGGCAGCTGGGGCGCGACGAGCGACAGGTCGAACGCGCACTCGTCGGCCAGGTCCGCCGCGGTCACCACCGCCGAGGGGTGCCGGCGGTGCAGCGCGAGCATCTCGGTGGCCGACCGCAGGTGCGCCATCGGGCCGCCGGGCAGCCAGCCGTCCAGGTCCTCCAGCGAGGACCGGGCACGGACCGCTGCGAGCGCAGCGGCCAGGTCGGCGTCGCGCGGGGTGGCGTAGTGGACGTTGCCGGTGGCGACGAGCGGGAGCCCGGCGTCGGCGGCGAGGAGCGCGAGGGCGTCGGCGCGGTCGGAGTCGTAGGGGTCGCCGGCCGCGGTGATCTCGACGGCCACGTTGTCCCGCCCGAACAGCGCGACCAGCCGGTCGAGCTCGGTCCGCGCAGCCGCGACCCAGGTGGCGCTGACCCCGGCGACGCCCGACGGGTCCCCGCCCGCGAGCGCGCGCCGGACGGACCCCTTGCGGCAGCCGGTGAGCACGAGCCACTGCCCGGCGGCGGTCGCCGCGAGCTCGTCCAGCCGGTAGTCGGCCGCGCCCTTCTGGCCCGTGCGCAGGTGCGCCTCCGCGATCGCGCGGGACAGGGCTCGGTACCCGTCCGGCCCGCGGGCGAGCACGAGCAGGTGCGACGCCCGCGGGTCCGGGATGCCGGTCGGCAGGTCGAGCACGGGCGGTCCGGGGGTGGCGCGCGCCTTCTCCCGCGGGTGCCGGCGACCGTCCGGGGCGGGCAGGTGCAGCTCCGCGCCGAACACGGTGGGCAGCCCGACCGCCTTCGCCGCCTGCGCGAACCGGACGACACCGTAGAGGCCGTCGTGGTCGGTGAGCGCGAGAGCCCCGAGCCCGAGCCGCGACGCCTCGGCGGCGAGCTCCTCGGGCTGGCTGGCGCCGTCGAGGAAGCTGAACGCGGAGTGGGCGTGCAGCTCGGCGTACCGGGGCGGGAACTCCGCAGCCCTCTCAGTCATAGGTCGCCTCGCACGTCCACCCGCTCGCCGTGCACGCCAGCAGCACCGCGCGACCGTCGTCGAAGGTCACCTGCAGGTGCGCCCGCAGCCCGGGGCGGTCGTCGGCGGTCACCCACCAGCGCTCGCTCAGCAGCCACGGCCCGGCCCACCCGACCACCGCGCGCGGGGCGGTGTCCGCGGACCGCACGCGCTCGAGGGCGGCGTCCCACGACTCGGCCCGGCCTCGTCGACGTCCGCCGGCGCTCGGCGCTCCATCGACCCGACCGCGCTGTGGCGCGACGTCGTCGTCCCGCGCCGGCGGCAGCCACCGCACCCAGGCCGGCTCGCCGCGCATCCCCCTGCGCACGTCGAGCACGACCGGGACCCCGGAGGCGTCGCGCACGTCGACCCGCTCCGGCGGTTCCAGCACGGTCGCGGGCGCGGGGTCCGGCAGCCGCCCCGGCCAGGGCCGGTCCACGGGCCGTGCCGGTTCCGTCTGCTCGCCCCACGGCCGCAGGTGCACCTGGTCCCGCACGTCGCGCCCGCCCTGCAGGGTCGCGACGAGCAGCCCCGCCCCGCCGACGATCCCCTGCACCCGGTCGAGCGCCCGGTGCGCGCGCAGGTCACCGCCGGAGGGGCCGCCCCACAGCCGCCCCTGCTCGGCGCCGGCCGGTGCGACGTCGAGGGCGGTGACCGCGAGGTGGACCAGCGTGACCGCCCGCGTCTCGTCGTCCGGCCACGGGTTGATGGGCAGGTCGTCGTGCGCCCACGGGTCCCGGCCCGACGTGACGGCGTCCCGCGCGGTCCGTGCACGGGCACGCCCGGCGGGGTCGTCGGCCGCCCGCGCCCGGGCCGTCTCGACCGCGCTCGACGCCAGCCAGCCCTCGAGCTGCCAGCGGATCCGGTCGGTGATGCGCGCCGGGGTCAGCCCACCCCACCCGCCGAGATCCGTGCGCCAGGTCCGTACCAGGTCGGTGCCCTCGTCAGTGCGCGCAGCGATCTGCAGGCGCCCGCAGGTGACGGAGTGCTGCACCAGCAGCGCGTGGAGCTCCTCGGCCAGCCGGCGGCCGGCGAACGTCGCCGAGTCCACGCGGTCGAGCGGCGGGTCGAGGTCCGTGGCCACCTCGAGGTCCKCCTCCGGCCGCCGGCGCGCGGGCGGCCGCTCGTCGTCGCCGCGCGCGAGCAGCTGCGCCCAGGCACCGAGCCGCCCGAAGCGGGCGTGCACGTCGGTCGGTGGCAGCGCGGCGAGCCGGCCGAGGGTCCGCAGCCCCAGGCGGTGCAGCAGGTCGACCAGCTCGGCCACCGCGGAGGCCGCCTCGTCGGTGACCGCGGCGTGCACCAGCTCGCTCACCCCGCGCGGGGCCAGGTATGCCGCCGACCCCCCGGGCGGCACCACCGCACCGGTCCGGGCGGCCAGCACGGCCGCCAGCAGCCCGTCCGCCGTGCCGACCGCGCACTCGTGCCCGGACCCGGCCGCGACCGCGTCGATGAGCTTCTCCGCCAGCGCGTCCTCCGAGCCGTGGTACCGGCTCGCGCCGCCCGCGGGCAGCAGCAGCATCCCGGCGCGGACCACCTCGATGCCGGCCACCACGGTCTCGGCCGCCGCCGCGACCGGCTCGAACAGCCGCACGTCGCGGGCGTCGTCCGCCGGCAGCAGCACCAGCTCGGGGCAGACCCCCTGCGCCTGCCGCCGCCGCATCCCCCGGCGCACGCCCTCCGCCCGCGCGAGGGCGGACACCGCGGTGAGCTGCCGGCCGTCGTGCACGGCGGTCGGCTGGTGCGGCGGCACCTCCTCGGAGGTCGCCGCGGCCACCACCGGCCAGTCCGGGACCCACAGGACGGTCGTGCGCGTGCTCATCCGACGAGCCTCAGGCCGGGTGCGGGCGCCGCCTGGGCCGGGACCTGCGGGACGGTCGACGACCCGATCGGCAGGGTCAGGTCGAGCGCGCGCGGCACGGCGGCGCTCCCCCGGCCGGTGCGGACCAGCCGGATCTCGTGCGTGCGCAGGCGCCCCTCGCCCGCGTCGATCCCCGTCCACCGGCCCGACTCGACCGTGAGCACCACGCCGGCACCGGGCCAGTCGACGGTCGACAGCAGCACGGCCCCGCGGTCCCGGGCGCGTGCCGACAGCTTGCGGCGCTCGGCGTCGGTCAGCGCGACCTCGGGGCCGACGACCACCACGTCCACCCCGTCGAGCAGCGCGGCCACCACGGTCGGCGCCTCGAGACCCGGCCGCGGCACCACGGCCAGCCGGTCGAGCGACACGCCCGCCTGGGCCGCCGCGAGCAGGCCGACGGTGGGCTGCCCGACGACCGCGGCCCAGGCACCACCGGCGCACGCGTGCGCGAGCAGCGCCAGCACCAGCGAGGTCGATCCCGTGACCACCGTGGTGCCGCCGCGGCGCAGGCCCTCGGGCAGGATCGGCACCAGCGGCGGCGGCACCGCCATCGGAGGGCGCTCGCTGGTGATGACCCCCGTGGTCGGCGGCTCCGGCGGGCCGGCGAGGTCGGGGACCAGCGCGACCGCTGCGGGGGCCGAGGTCGTGACGGGGGCCGCGTGCAGGCTCGGGGCCGGGTGCAGGGTGGCCGCCGCCTCGCGCACCGCGGGCTCGGCCGGTCCGGCACCGACGTGCCCGCGGTCGCCTGCCCCGCCTGCTGCACGGGCGACAGCCGTCGTCGCGAGGCCGCCCAGCGGCAGCACGCTGCGCGCCCCCGTGCGCTGCTCGGCGCGCGCGAGCGCAGCCCGTGCCCGCATGACCCGGTCCTCGCGGGACGGCGTGCCGGCGGCCGCGTCCGACACCACCTCCACTGCCACGTCCACCGCCTGCACCTCCCCTCGATCGGCCGATGAGAGGGTGCTCTCGAGACCTTCATCGAACATCTGTTCGAAGTATCTCAGTACACGCTGACATCCCGGAGGTGTCAATCCGCCGTCGCCCGTACGGACCGCGGTCGACCGGTCAGCGGCGTGCCCGCAGCGCGACGCCGCAGGTCTCGGCTATGTTCTCGTCGCCCGGCAGCGTGGCCGGCGCCGGACAACATGGGCACGGAGGCACGTCATGGGAGTCGTCGTCGGGATCTACCGCCTCGCACTGGCGGCGATCACGTTCCTCGCCCTGTTCTGGGCGCCGAGCACGGGCGTCACGTTCGACCTCGAGGACTACGTCTACTTCACCAACCAGTCGAACCTGCTGCTGGCCGTCGTCATGCTCTGGGGCGGCATCACCGTGCTCGCCCGCCGGGTCGAGCCGCCGCCGTGGCTGTTCGGCGCGGTGACGCTCTTCATCCTCATCACCGGCCTGGTGTCGTACCTCATCCTCGACCCGGCGCCCCCGGGCGAGGAGGTCGTCGCGCTCGGCCTCACCCACGACCAGCTCGTGCACCGCCTGACGCCGATCGCCGCGTTCGTGCACTACCTGCTGATGGTCCCGCACCGCCGCCTGCGCATCCGCAACGCGGCGTACTGGCTGCTCTACCCGGTGGCGTACTGCGCGTTCACCACGATCCGCGGCGTGCTGAGCCCCGGCAGCGACTACCCGTACGGGTTCATCGACGTCTCCGAGCTGGGCTACGGCGGGCTGCTGCTCAACGTGCTCATCTACGGCGTTGGCTTCTTCGTGCTCGGCCTCGCACTCGTCGGCATCGACCGGCTCCTGCCCGCGCAGGCGATCATCGGGCGACGCGTGCCCGAGCCGACCCCGCGCGCGCCGCTGGTCCCCGCGGAATGATGTCGGCATGGCCGTGAACCTCACCCGTCCCGTCGCGCCCGACCCCTACTCCCTGCTCCCGTCGGTCCCCGACTTCACGCTGACCAGCGCCGACTTCCGGCACGGCGAGCGCCTCCCCGACGTGCACACCAACACCGACGCCGGCAGCAACGTCTCGCCGCAGCTGTCGTGGGAGGGCTTCCCGGACGGCACGCAGTCGTTCCTGGTCAGCTGCTTCGACCCGGACGCACCCGGCCCCGCCGGCTGGTGGCACTGGACCGTCGTCGACGTGCCCGCGACCACCACGTCGCTGGACACGGGAGCCGACCTGCCCGGCGGTGCGTTCGCGCTGCGTGGCGACGACGGCGAGGCCGCCTACCGCGGCGCCGCGCCCCCGCCCGGGGACCAGGTGCACCGGTACTTCTTCGTCGTGCACGCCCTCGACGTGCCGTCCCTCGGGTTCGGGCCGGACACGATGCCCGGCGCCGCGAACACCGCCGTCGTCTTCCACACCCTCGCGCGCGCGGTCCTGGTGGGGACCTACCAGCGGTGAGCCTCGGCACGCTGACCTGGGTGCGAGCCCTCGACCGCCCGGACCTGCTCGCCGTCTCGACCCTGGCCACGATCACGGCCTGGGCCGCGCAGGACCCGGAGGTCGCCGACGCGGTCCTGGTCACGCAGATCGACCCCGACCTTGCGGACACGGCAGCGCTCACCGAGGCGTACGCGCTGCCGCCGGCGGCGTCGGCCAACTGCGTGCTCGTCGCCGGCCGGCGCGAGGGCGAGGAGCGCGTCGCCGCGGCCGTCGTGCGCGCGACCACGCGCGCGGACGTGAACGCCACGGTCAAGCGGCTGCTCGACGTGCGCAAGGCGTCGTTCCTGCCGATGGACCGGGCGGTCGAGGAGTCGGGGATGGAGTACGGCGGCATCACGCCGCTGGGCCTCCCGCCCCGCTACCGCGTCCTGGTCGACGCGCGCGTCGCCGTGGACGACCCCGTGGCCGGGCCGGTCGTGATCGTCGGCAGCGGCGTCCGCCGGTCGAAGCTCGCCCTGCCCGGCGCGCTCCTCGCGCGAGCGCCGGGCGTGGAGACCGTGGACGGCCTCGCCCTCGGATAAACTTTCCTCGAGTAGCATCGGAGTCAACTTTACGACGCCGTCGAGGAGGTGCCCATGGGCCGCTACGTCACGCTGCAGTGGACACCGCGCACCACCGACGGGGTCCCGCGCCGCTACACCCGCTCGGGTGCCTACCAGTCCTTCGTCCCGGACTCGCTGCTGGACCACGACGCTCCGCTGGACGCCGCCACCGGGGCGCTCCTGGACGAGGCGGAGCGCAGCGCGCGCGAGGCGGCCGACCTCGCCGCGCACGTGGGCGTCGGGCAGATCGGCGACCTCCTCGTGCGCTCCGAGGCGGCGGCGTCCTCGCTCATCGAGGGCTACGAGCCGACGCCGCGGGCCGTCGCCGTCGCGGACTTCGTGGCGCGCGGCCGCGAGTCCGCCGTCACCGTCGCGCGCACGCTGCACGCCGTGCGGGAGTCGGTCGAGCGCGCCCGCGACCCGGAGGTGTCCCTCGTGTGGGACGTCGTCGAGCTCCAGCGCCTGATCGCGCCGCGGCACGCCGGCGTCCGGACGGAGCCGGTGTGGATCGGCGGCCGGACGCCGCTCGAGGCCCACTACAACGCGCCACCGCACGAGCTCGTGCCGGCGCTGCTCGACGACCTGGACGCCTACCTCGCCTCGCGACGCCACCGGCCGGTCCTCGCCGCCGCCCTCGCGCACGCGCAGCTGGAGACCATCCACCCGTTCGCCGACGGCAACGGCCGTGCGGGCCGCGTGCTCATCGGGACCGTCCTGGCCCGCTACGGCGTGGCACCGCAGATCACCCTGCCCATCAGCACCGCGCTGTTCCGTGACCGCGAGCGCTACTACGCGGCGCTCGACACCTTCCGCCGCGGGGACGGAGGGGCGGCGGTCGTCGCGGTGATCGCCGAGGCCGTGCACGCCGCGGCCGGCGACGCGATCCGGCTGTCGGGCCAGGTGACGGCCTGGCAGCAGCGGCAGACCGAGACCCTCGACGCGTACCTGCGGGACAGGTCCCCGACCGGCCGGGTCCGGCGCGGGGTCGCGCACCGGCTGGTCACCGACCTCCCGACCCACCCGGTTCTCGACGCCGCATCCGTCGCGGCCCGGTTCGACGTCACCGGCGTCGCCGCCCGCAACGCGCTCGACTCCCTGGCCGCCGCGGGGGTGCTGCGTCCCGACCGGAAGGCGGACCGCACCCGGACCGTCTACGTCGCCACCGAGCTCCTGGACCTCGTGGCCGAGCCCGGCGCGACGTCGGACGCGGAGCCGGTGCCGGCCGTCGAGATTCCCGTGGCGCCGACCGGGCTCGAGCCCGAGACGGCGTGCGGCGCCTGGCTCCCCCGCGCCGGCCGCGCATGCCGCCTGCCCCGCGGTCACCGGGGCCAGCACCGCTGACCGGTATCTCCCGGACCGGGCAGCGGTCCTTCCCCCCGTGCCGGCGCACGGCCGACTCAGGGGGAGGGACTCGTCATGGGCGAGCTGCAGGTATGGGCCGACGGGGTCGCGGGGACGGTCATCGGCGCGGACGTCTGGAACGGGCGGACGGTGCTGGCCACCGACTGGTCGGGCGGACGGCTGCTGGCGCTGACGGTCGAGCGCGGTGAGCTGACCGAGTGGGGCGACGGGTACGTCCAGCCCGAGGGGGTCAGCGTCGTCGGCGACGAGGCGCTCATCACCGAGCGCGGCGGCACCCTCCTGCACCAGGACCTGCTCAACCCGGGTCGCGCGAACGCGACGGTGGTCGCCACCGGGCTCGGCGCACCCCATCAGGTGGTGCGTTCCGACGACGGCGGCGCGGCGCTGATCGCCGACCACGCAGGGGGTCGGATCGTGAGCGTGGACCTCGCGACCGGCGCCACGCAGGACGTCGTCGTCGGGCTGAGCCAGCCCGTGGGCGTCGCGGTGGGGCCGGCGGGCGAGCTGTACGTCACCGAGCAGGGCACCGGCACGCTGAGCCGGCACGACGCGGACGGGACCGCCTCGGTCGTCGTCGGCGGGCTGGTCTCGCCGTTCTTCGTCGCGTGGGCGGACCCCCTGCGCACGTCGCTGCTGGTCACGGAGCGCGCTCCCGCGCACCGGGTCGGCGTCGTCGACCTCACGGCGGCGGTGCCGGCGGTCGAGCGGCTGGTGGGCCGCGGCATCACGCAGCCCTCCCACGCGATCGTCGTGCAGGACCGGCTCGTCGTCACGGGCGCGAACCGGGTGCTGTCGCTCGACGCGTCCGCCGGCCTGCACGGCGGGGTGACGATCGGCGTCCCGAGCGGGCCGCTCTGGCCGGGCTCGTGGGCCGACGTCGAGATCGACACGGGCGTCACCGGCTGGACCCGCGCGGACCTCGACCTGGTCACCGACCCGCCGGGCGTCCTGACCCTCAGCGAGCACCCCGGCGCGGACGCCGACCCGACGCACCCGACCGTCCGGCTGCTCGCGCACGCCACGCTCGAGCGCACCGACGTGGTCGCGCGCGACGCGGCCACCCTGACCGAGCTGGGCCGCGCGACGGTCGAGGTCGGCTTCGACCCGACGTCCCCCGTGGACGGTCCGCCGCTGTGGATCGACGGGCCGACGCAGCCGCCCGTGCTGCACACCCTCGCGCTGACCGCGGGGGTCGACGACGCCGGCGCGAAGACGCCCAAGGACGCGGCCGGGACGAAGCTGACCGCGTGGCGGGTCGCCGCGATCCTCGTCGACACCTTGGACGCCCGCTGGCCGGCGGCGGTCTCGCCCGCCAACCCGGCGCCGACGATCGCCGACGCGAAGACCACCTGGCGCAACGTCCTCGTCGGCACCAACGGGGTCGACGCGTTCTACCGAGAGATGTCGGGCAACCGCCTCGGCATGCAGCTCGCCGGCGGCGCGGTGCAGGGGCCGGTCGGCCTGGACGGGACCTGGACCGACTGGTTCTCCATGATCACCGTCGGGGGCATCAGCCAGTGGATCGTCAAGGACGACGTGGTCCAGCGGGCGGTGTCGGGGGTGCAGGGCCAGGGCGGCATCGACTGGACGGCCGTCGACGCGGTGTTCCTGGTCTTCCGGTCGGCCGGTGGCAACTTCATCTGGCCGCGCGCGCAGAACAAGGTCTACAAGGTGCAGGTGAAGGCTCCCGACGGCTCCGACCGGACCGTGGAGATCGCCAAGGTCGGCATGCCGCACGACCAGCTGACCGCCCCGAACCTCGGCTTCACCAACGTCGAGGTCTCGTCGCACGAGCTCGGGCACACGCTCGGCCTGGCGGACCTGTACATGGACACCACGTTCACCACGTCGATGCGCAGCCGCGACCTGACCAACCACGAGCTCATGAGCGACCAGACCGGCCTGCCGCACCTGTCGGCCCGCCACAAGCTGCTGCTCGGGTTCCTCGACACGGGGCACGTGCGGTCGTTCGCCTACGGTTTCCAGGAGGACGTCACGATCGAGCTGGCGCCGCTCGCCGCCGGCCTCCCGACCGGCGGCCGGTTCGCCGCCGTGGAGCTCAAGGTCGCGCCGCGGCTCTCGTGGTTCTTCGAGTACCGCGCGGGGCAGCCCGGCAAGCTCGGCGACGGCGCCGCGACCGCGTTCCCGGGCGGAAAGGTCATGGGCTACAACGCCACGAGCTACGAGTTCCCGCCCGTGGTCGCGGACAAGCGTCAGCCGATCATCCTGCTGCTCGACGACGGCGACGGCGAGGGCTCGATCCTCGCGGCCGGCAACGACTACGACCACCTCGACGTCGAGGGCGACGCCCTCTCCCAGTTCCGCGTCGACGTCGTGTCGATGACGGCGACGTCGGCGAAGATCCGCGTGCGCGTGGGCAAGGTGGCCGCGCCCGACCCCTGGATCCAGGGCAACAACGGCGAGGCGGGCGACTACAAGAGCCCGGACATCGAGATCCGCAACGAGGTCAGCGACAAGGACGGCACCTGGCTCAACAAGCCGATCATCGGGCTCAACCGTCTCGTCGCGAAGGTGCACAACGGCGGCGGCCTGGACGCGCCCGACGTGTCCGTCCGGTTCAAGATCCTGCCGTTCAACACGGACGACCCCGACTCGGAGCGCTGGGACGATCTCGGCGACCCGGTGAAGCACGACATCGCCGCGGGCCAGACCGTCGAGTTCCAGACCGAGTGGTCGCCGGACCACGACGCGCACTTCTGCATCCAGGCGCGGATCGACCGCTACACGTCGATCCCGCGCGCGAAGGCGGACGAGCCCGACGTCGACAACAACCTCGCGCAGTCCAACTACTTCGACATCTACTCCAAGCCGTCGTCGCCCGCGTCACGCGAGGTCAGCGACGTGGAGGTCCACAACCCGTACCCGTACGCCCTCGACGCCCTGGTCGACGTCTCGCAGGACAGCACCGCGTACCGCTCGTACGTCGACCACCAGTGGCTGCACCTGGAGCCGGGGCAGACGCGCACGGTCCGGCTCGAGGTCGAGTCGAAGGCCACGACGATCTGGGACGCCGTCGAGCGCGAGTACCCCGACGGCCGGACGTGGCTGCGCAGCTGGCTGCCCGGCCAGGGGTGCGTCGCCCGCACGGGCTCGGGCGTCACGCTCGTGGCCCGCACGGCGGTCGCGACCGAGCTGCGCGTGGTCGAGCGGAGCCCCGGCGGCCTCCTCGTGCAGGTGGTCTCCCCCGCCGGCGCTCCGGCGCCGTCCACGGGCTCGGTGGCGATGCAGGTCGACTACGAGGACGAGCGGCACGACGTGGTCGTCGGCGACATCGAGAACGACGGGTTCGTGCACCTGCGGTTCGACCCCGTGCGCGGACGCGGCGTCCTGCACTTCTCGGGGACCCGCGGCTACGCGCCCACGTCCGGCATCGAGGTCGACCTGCCCGACTGACGGGCTAGGGTGCGCGGCATGAGCCGGACGACGAGCCGCGTCATCAGGGACCGGGCCGTCTGCCGTGCGCACGGGATCGCCGGCGTGCTCGCCCGACCGGCCTCGGGGACCGAGCGCGCCGTCGTCGTGATCGGCGGGTCCGAGGGCGGGATGCACGAGCGCGACGCCGTCGCCCTGGCGGAGGAGGGCTTCGCCGCCCTCGCGCTGGCCTATTTCGGTGCACCGGGCGTCCCGTCGGCCCTGGTCGACATCCCGCTGGAGTACTTCACGCGGGCGCTCGACCTGCTCGAGGCGCAGGGGTTCGGCCCCGGCTCGATCGGGCTGCTCGGCGGTTCCCGCGGCGGCGAGGCGGCGCTGCTCGTCGGCAGCCGTGACGAGCGGGTGGGGTCCGTCGTCAGCGTCGTCGGCAGCGGGGTCGTCACCGCGGGCATCGACTACGCGGCCGGACGCCTGGACGCGATCCTGCGGATGTCCGGCCCGGCCTGGACCGTCGGCGGGGAGCCGCTGCCGTTCCTGCCGTACGACGTCACGGACGAGCTCGCGCAGACCATCGAGCGCCACGAACCGGTCGCGCTGCGCGACGGCTTCGCGGCGTTGCCGACGGACCCGGCCGCCCTGGAGCGCGTGAGCATCCCGGTCGAGCGCATCCGCGGCGGCGTCCTGCTGGTGTCCGGGGGCGACGACCAGATGTGGGACTCCCCCGCGTACAGCGGCGTCGCCGCCGACCGCCTGCGCCGCGCCGACCACCCGTACCCGTGGGCGGACGTCGTGCTCGACGGGGTCGGGCACATGATCGCCGGTCCGCCGGGCGGCGTGGCCACCAGCCACGGTCCGGGTCCCGGCGTCGTCTTCCGCTACGGCGGTGACCCCGTGATGACGGCGCGCGCACGCGCGGAGACGTGGGTCAGGACGACGGGCTTCCTGCGCTACACGCTCCCCCGGGAGGAGCCGGCCTGAGCCGTCACCCGGGTCGCCCAGAACGCCACCGCGGCGGCAGCGGCCACGTTGAGCGAGTCGACCCCGCCGGCCATCGGGATCCGCACCACGAGGTCGGACTCGGCGACGGTGACGGGCTTGAGGCCGTGCCCCTCGGCGCCGAGCACCAGCGCGAGGCGGGCCGGCGGGTCCGCCACCAGCTCGTCCAGGGTGATCGCGTCGTCGGACAGGGCGAGCGCGGCGGTGACGAACCCGGCCTCGCGCAGCAGCGAGATGCCGTCGGGCCACGGGTCGATGCGCGTCCACGGCACCTGGAACACGGTCCCCATGGAGACGCGCACCGACCGCCGGTAGAGCGGGTCGGCGCAGCGCGGGGTGACCAGCACGGCGTCGACGCCGAGCGCGGCGGCGGACCGGAAGGCCGCGCCGACGTTGGTGTGGTCGACGATGTCCTCGAGCACGGCGACCCGGCGCGCGCCGGCGAGCAGCGACGACACCGGCGCCAGGGCCGGGCGGTGCATCGCGGCGAGCGCCCCGCGGTGCACGTGGAACCCCGTGATGGCCTCGAGCACGGGCTCCTCGGCGACGTAGACCGGGACCTCCGTGTCGTCGGCCGGCAGGCTCGCCAGCAACCGCTCGAGGTCCGGCAGCCAGCGCGGCGACAGCAGGACCGAGCGCGGGCGGTGACCGGCAGCGAGCGCCCGGCCGAGGACGGTCGAGCTCTCGGCGATGTAGAGGCCCTTGGCGGGCTCCTGCCGCGATCGCAGCGCGACGTCGGTCAGCGAGACGTAGTCGGCGAGCCGCTCGTCGGCGGGGTCGGTGACGGGCTGCAGGGAGGGCACGGGCACGCGCTCATCCTCCCAGCCGGACGACGACCTCCCCGTCACGCTCGAGCGGGAACGGCGCACCGTCCACGGAGTACGTCCCGAGGAACCCGCTCACCGGCACGCGCCCCGACGCGTCCGTGCGCAGCGTCGTCGGCGGCAGCCACCACTCGTCCTTCACCAGGCGGCGCAGGGCGTGGTACGCGGGCTTCGGGGTGCCGTCGGCGCGCACGAGCCCGGCCGGCGCGCCGAGCCAGGCGCCCTCGTCGGTGATCCCCCAGTAGGTCGCCGCCTGCACGGCCGGGTGCGCCAGCAGGGTCCGGTAGTGCCGCTCGATCTCGTCCGCCTGCCGCGCCTCGCCCTCCGGCGTCGACGGCCACGACGAGACCTGGTGGTCGTTGAGGTCCTCGATGTGCGCCGGCATGAGCTCGCCGGACAGCAGCGTCGTCTCCGTGAGGTGCAGCGGGAGGCCGAACCGCGCGAACCGGTCGAGGATCGCCTGCGTCTTCTCCTCGCCCCAGTAGCCCTGGTGCATGTGGCTCTGCAGGCCGATCGCGTCGACCGGGATGCCCGCCTCGAGCACGCCCTCGATGAGGCACTCGTAGGCGGTCGACATGTCGAAGTCGTTGAGCAGCAGCGTCGCCGACGGGTTGGTCTGCCGCGCGGCGTCGAACGCCAGCCGGACGACCGGGATCCGCCCGCGGTCCCAGGCCAGCCGGGTCAGGCCGTTGGGCTCCTTGTCGAACACCGGCATGATCACGACCTCGTTGATCACGTCCCACGTGTCGATGACCCCGGCGAAGTCGGCCACCTCGCGGCGGATCCGCGCGTCCTGGACCTCGGCGATCTCGTCCGTCGTCAGGTCGAGCAGCCAGGGCGCGGCGACCGTGTGCCAGGCGAGCGGGTGGCCCTTCACGACGACGCCGCGGTCCGCGAACCAGCGCGCCGCGCGCAGCAGGCGCGCGGTGTCGGGCTGCCCGCGCACGGGCTCGAAGCCGCCCCAGTAGAACGGCAGCGTCGCGGCGTTGAAGACGTCGAACCAGAGGTCGGCCAGCGCGGCGGCCGAGTCCGCGGAGGCGCCGCCGAACACGGAGGGCTCCGCCTGCTCCCCGCCCGCGAGGCCGACGAAGTCGAACCCGATGTTGCCGAACAGGAACGCGTGCCGGTCCTGGGCGACCACCACGTCGGTGTCGGCGAGCGGGCGGCCGTCGGGCCGCAGGACGGTGACGACGGCGTCGGCGCGTCGGTGGGCGAGCGGGGGCATGCACCCAGCCTGCCACGATCGAAAACGTTATCGATCCGCCGCCACGCCGCGGTCGAGCTGCTCGACGGGGACCACGGGCCTGCGGAGCGCGCGCCCGCCGACCATGGCCGCCGCCGCCCCGACGAGGGCCACGACGGGGACCACGAGGAACGCCCGGTGGGTGCCGAACGCGTCCGCGAGCGCCCCGAGCGCGAACGGGGCCACGCCGATCGCCAGGCTGCCGACGAAGGTGGCGCGGGCCTGTGTCGCATCGGTGCGACCGGGCGCGGTGGCCAGCAGCAGGGCGACCGACAGCGGGTACTGCGCGCCGTACCCGAACCCGGCGACCACCAGCCCGACCATCGCGGTCGCGGGGGTGGTCGCGGTCCACAGGATGGCCCAACCTCCGACGGCGACGACGAACGCGACGGCCAGCAGCATGGCCGGCGCGACGCGCAGGGAGAGCGGACCGACGACGAACCGGACCGCCGACATGCCCGCCACGAGACCGGCCGTCGCGGCGGCCGCGATGCCGGCGCCCGCGCCGGTCTGCTGCAGGATCAGGCTCGTCGACCAGTAGGTCGTCGCGAACTCCAGCGAGATGCCCGCCACGAGCGTCACCAGGAAGCACCACGCCGGCACCCGGCTGCCCGTCCGTACCGGCTGCGCGGCCGGCGGGTCCTCGCCGGCGACGTGCGCGGGCGTCATCGCGCCGCCGACCGGGACGCGCGAGAGGAGGAGCACGGTGACCAGGGCCAGGGCGACGGTCACCAGCACCGCAGGGCGCCAGCCCCAGCCGACCGCGACGCAGAGGCCGACGACCAGGGGGCCGACGAGCCCGATCGAGGAGCCGACGCCGTTGCCCTCCGTCAGCGCGGCCGACGCCTTGCTGCCGTGCCGCAGGGCCAGGCCCGCCTGCGCGGCGCTGATCATGACGTTGCCGCCGAGCGCCAGCACCACCATGGCCACGAGGCTCCACCCGAGCGCCGGCGCGGCCACCAGCCCGGACGCGCCGACCGCGACGAGCCCGCACGCCAGCAGGATCGCGGTCCGGCGGCCCCGGCCGCGGACCAGCCGCGGCGTGAGGAGGGCCGCGAGGATGCCGCCCGCGGCCATGGCCGTCCCGTGCAGGCCGGCCTGCGCCTCGGAGATCCCGAGCTCGTCGGCCAGCAGGGGCACGCTCGGGTTGAAGCTGTACAGGAGCCAGCCCCAGACCGCGAAGCAGCCGTAGAACGCGATCGTCATCCGGTCGCGCGGGAACCCGGTGCGCTCGGCGTCGGGCAGGGGCGGCATGGGCCGAGCGTACGGGCCGATCAAATCGATTCGGTCAGGTCGTCCACGGCCCGCCGGTAGGCGGCCGAGCGCGGGTAGTCGGAGTGCCGCACGGCGACGAACATGTAGGCGTCCTCGTCGTACTCGCCGGCCATGCGGTCGATCGCGCGCGGTGCACCGGGTGCGGGTTCGGGGCGCTCCGGCGGCGCCGGCTCCTCGGCGTCGCGCGGCGGCCCGATCGTGTACGCGTCGACGGGAAACCCGGCGAAGTCGGTGCGCCGCCAGAGGCTGATCCACCGCGGCGCGGCCCGGCCGCCCAGCGAGTCGAGCAGCGTGAGGGCCGGCGGGTCGGTGGGCTGCAGCCGTTGCGGGACGGCGAACGGCGGCCGCGGACCCGGCACCTGGGCGTCCGCGGACCAGGGGTCCCGGTCGGTGATGCGCGGCGCGAGGCACGGCCGGGTGCCCAGCACGTGCGGCCCGAACAGCTCGGGGAAGAACCGGCCGAAGTAGGGGCGCAGCTGGGTGCCGTAGGTGAGCAGCGAGATGCGAGGGTCGGTCGACGACGCCACCGTCTCGCCGTCCATCGCGCGGACGCCGCCGTCCCAACGCGCGAACAGCGTCGAGACGGCCAGCACCGCGCCCATGCTGTGCGCCGACAGGACCACCCGCCGCTCCGGGTCCTGCGCCCGGGTGCCCACCGCGACGCCCTCGGTCTTGAGCTCGAGCCAGTCGTCGATGCGGCGCCGCAGCTCGGGCACCACGCGCTCGGAGTAGCAGGGCGGCCCGAACGGGTGCGCGGCGCGGGGCAGGAAGCACTGCAGGTCCCACAGGAAGCCCCACGGCCGGGCGGCGCCCGCCTGGCTGCCGGCCAGGACGTTGCCCGCCATCACCCCGGCGACCCCCACCAGCAGCGCCGCCACGATGGTGCGCAGCGACGTGCTGTCGCAGGCGATCCGGCAGGTCGGCGGGAAGTCCTGCGCCCGGGACGTCGCCTGGACCCACACCGCCGTCGCCAGGGCGGCCACCAGGGCGGCACCGAGCAGGGCGGCGAGCGCGCCGACCACGACCTCCGCCCGCTGCGCCATCGCGGCCGCCCTCCGGGCGCCGAGCACGATGTCCTCCCCGACGGGGTTGAGGTCACCCACACCCTCGAAGGTGCCGCCCGGTCGCACGGGGATCCGACCGGCCGTCATCCCCCGCCACACGGTGAAGGCCGCGACGAGCACGAGCCCGAGCAGCACGGCCACCGTGGCATACCCGAACGACGTGAACACCGTGGGGACCGCGACGACGTGGTGCAGCCCGCTCGTGCTGCCCTCCAGCGCCCGCGGCGTGGTGAGCGTGTCCAGGACCGGCGTCTGGACGCCCGCCGACGCCGCCGGGGCGTCGAGCAGCGCGGCGGTGCCGACGACGACCAGGCTGCTCATGAGCACGGCCAGCCCGGCCGCCAGCGCCATGAAGACGGCCGGTCCCGTCCCCGCCCACCCGGTGTACGGACGCTCGTGGACGTCGCCGTGGCTGGTGAGCACCAGGGTGGTGAGCACGACGACGAGGATCCCCGCGATGCAGGCGGCGACGATCGCGGCTCCGGTCGACGAGCCGTGCGCCAGCAGGGCGGAGCAGACGGATGCCACCACCGCCGCGCCGGTCAGCCACATCCAGGTCTGGCCGCGCAGGCCCCGCCGCAGCCCGACCCCGACGAGGCAGAGCAGCACGAGCAGCCCGACGATCCCCGTGACCACCGCGTCCGAGGCGACGGACACCGGGGCCAGCGTGCCGGGGTTCGCCCCGGGCAGGTAGTTCCCGGCTCCGACCAGGCCCAGCTGGACGCCCACGAGCAGGACGACCGCCGAGCCCAGCAGGATCGGTCCCCACGGGAGCCGGAGCACGGGGTTGGTCACGGCGACCGGGACGAGCGGCCGTGCCGACGGCGGGCCGTCGCCGTCGACGTCCGGATAGCCGGAGGTCGCCCCGACGATCCGGGCGGCGACCGCCACGAGCAGCACGACGGCCAGCGCGAACAGGACGCGCCACCACCACAGGCCCTCGTCCCCCGCCATCATCCGCTGGTGGGCGAGCAGGGCGGCCACCAGGGCGAGCCCGGCCGCGACGTGCGACGAGGCGTCGGCGCCGGCCTTCACGGACGTGCTCCAGAAGCCGGTGCGCGCCAGCACGGGAGCGTCCCACGTGTGCACGTCCTTGGTGGGCGGGCTCACGGCCCGCGTGACGGAGACGCGCTGGTCGAACCGGACCCGCCCGCTCCACGCGATGAGCACCAGCAGGACGAGCAGCGCCGCGGGGACGAGGCCGGCCAGCGCCAGCCGCTGCCCGTCGCTCAGGCCGGCCAGCGACCGGACCGCGGCAGGCAGGTGGGCGCAGACGAGCCGGGACGTCGTGGTGCGCTGGGCCTCGGTGCCGGTGCTGTCGACGATCGTCGTCGTCACGGTGCTCTGCGGACCGAAGCACTGCGTCGCGACCACGTCGACCGAGGCGGTCGAGAACGTCACCACGAGGAGCAGGGTCAGCAGCAGGCAGAAGAGGCGGGCGGCGGCCGCACCGAACGGCGGCGGCAGCTCCTCGGGCGGCCGGGGGGCCGTGGGGCGCCGCAGCCGGAAGTCCTCGGGCAGCCGCCGCGCCCAGTACGCCGCGTTCGCCACCCCGAACGGGATGAGGAACGTCCACCCCGCCCGGATCACCGCCTGCCCGAGCCCGGCGACGAACCCCAGGCCCGGCAGCGAGCTCGCGCGCGCCAGCGCCCCCCACGAGTACGCCTCGACGCGCCGCCGGTCCGAGGCGCCGGCCGCCGCCGGGTCCTTCGTCGTCCAGAAGCTGGCGAGCGTGTCCCCCTCGGTGCGCACGACCTGGTCGGCGGCGACGCCGAGCATGCCCTGGGCGGGCGTGTTGCCGACCCCGTGGATCCGCAGCTCGAGGACGGTCGGCCCCGGCGGTTCCGGCTCAGCAGGAGCCGGTACCGGCTCAGCAGGAGCCGGTACCGGCTCGACGGCCGGCGGCTTGCGCCGCACTCGCTCCCCGGCCATGGCGTCCCCCCGCAACCTCGCTCGTGCGCGACATTGCGGACATTACGCCCATCGGGTGAATGCGCGTCAGTCGACGGGCGCCACCGCCGCGGCGAACTGGCTCGCGTAGAGCCGCGCGTACGCGCCGTCGGCGTCGAGCAGGTCGTCGTGCGACCCCTGCTCGACGATCGCACCGTCCTCCATCACGAGGATGATGTCGGCGTCGCGGATGGTCGAGAGCCGGTGCGCGATGACGAACGACGTCCGCCCGTGCCGCAGCGCGTTCATCGCCTGCTGGACCAGCACCTCGGTGCGGGTGTCCACCGACGACGTCGCCTCGTCGAGGATGAGGATCGCCGGGTCGGCCAGGAAGGCCCGGGCGATGGTGAGCAGCTGCTTCTCCCCCGCCGAGACGTTGGCGCCCTCGTCGTCGACCTTCGTCTCGTAGCCGTCCGGCAGGGTGCGCACGAAGCGGTCGACGTGGGTCGCGACGGCGGCGTCGACGATCTCGTCCTGCGTCGCGTGCTCCACGCCGTAGGCGATGTTCTCGGCGAGCGTGCCGCCGAAGAGCCAGGTGTCCTGCAGGACCATGCCCATCTGCGAGCGCAGCGCGTCGCGGGTCATGTCCCGCACGTCGACGCCGTCGAGGGTGATCCGGCCGGCGTCGACCTCGTAGAACCGCATCAGGAGGTTGACCAGGGTCGTCTTGCCCGCGCCCGTCGGTCCGACGATCGCGATGGTCTGGCCCGGCTCGGCCACCAGGGACAGGTCCCGGATGAGGGGCTTCTCCGGCGAGTAGCTGAACGCCACGTTCTCGAACGCGACCCGGCCCTGGATGGGCTGGTCCGGCTGCACCGCGTCGACCGGGTCGGGCTCCTGCTCCTCGGCGTCGAGCAGCTCGAACACCCGCTCCACGGACGCGACGCCCGACTGGAGCAGGTTCGCCATGGACGCGATCGCCGTGATCGGCTGCGTGAACTGCCGGCTGTACTGGATGAACGCCTGGACGCTGCCCAGCGTGAGCGCTCCGGACGCTACCTGCAGGCCGCCGACGACCGCGACGATCACGTAGTTGAGGTTGGCGACGAAGCCGAGCGCCGGCTGGATGATCCCCGAGATGAACTGCGCCTTGAAGCTCGACTCGTACAGCCGCTCGTTGCGCTCCGCGAACACCTCGGCGGCCTCCTTCTGCCGACCGAACACGGTGACCAGGGAGTGCCCGGTGTACATCTCCTCGATGTGGGCGTTGAGCTGCCCGGTCACCGCCCACTGCTGCATGAACTGCGGGCGCGACCGCTTGGCGATCATTGCCGCGATCCACATCGAGAGCGGGACCGTGATCAGGGCGATGACCGCGAGCAGCGGCGAGATGAAGAACATCATGGCCAGCACGCCGACGACGGTCAGCACCGACGTGATCAGCTGCGAGAGCGTCTGCTGCAGCGTCTGGGCGACGTTGTCGATGTCGTTGGTGACGCGGCTGAGCAGCTCGCCGCGCGGCTGGCCGTCGTGGTACTTCAGCGGCAGCCGGGACAGCTTCGCCTCGACCCGCTGCCGCATCTGGTAGACCACGCGCTGCACGACGACGGCCGTCATCCGGCCCTGCAGCCACCCGAACAGGAACGACCCCAGGTAGATGGCCAGGACCACGAGCAGGATGTTGCGCAGGTGGGTGAAGTCGATGCCGACGCCGGGGATCGCGCCGGACGACTCGACGATGTTGGCCTGAGCCGTCTCGCCGCGCGAGCGCAGGAACTCGACCGCCTGGGCGTTCGTGGTGCCCGCAGGCAGCTGCTTGCCGATCACGCCGGCGAAGATCACGTTGGTCGCGTTGCCCAGGAGCTTCGGCCCGGTGACCGCCAGGACGACGGACGCGGTGCCCATCGCGACGATCGCCAGCATGGGCCAGCGCTCGCCGCGCATCTCGCCCAGGAACCGGCGCGCCGACCCGCGGAAGTTCATCGACTTCTCGCCGGGCATGCCCATGTTCATCATCGGACCGCCGCCGCCGGGTCCGCGGCGCTGCGGGGGGATCCGCTGGGCGGGTGCCGGACGCTCGTCGGTGCTCATGCCGCCTCCTCCACGCTGACCTGCGAGTACACGATCTCCCGGTACGTCTCCGACGACTCCAGCAGCTCGCTGTGCGTGCCGACGCCGACCACGAGGCCGTCCTCCATCACGACGATGGAGTCGGCGTGGCGGATGGTGGCCACCCGCTGCGCGACGACCAGCACGGTCGCGTCCTGCGTCTCGGGGACGAGGGCCGACCGCAACGCGGCGTCCGTCCCGTAGTCGAGCGCGGAGAACGAGTCGTCGAACAGGAAGACCGACGGCTTGCGCACCAGCGCCCGGGCGATGGCGAGCCGTTGTCTCTGGCCGCCCGACACGTTGGTGCCGCCCTGGGAGATCGGGGCGTCCAGCCCTTCGGCCAGCGCCTCGACGAACGGCCGGGCCTGGGCGACGTCGAGCGCGTGCCACAGCTCCTCGTCGGACGCCCCCGGCTTGCCGTACTCCAGGTTCGACCGGACGGTGCCGGCGAACAGGTACGGCTTCTGCGGGACGAGCCCGATCTGCGTCCACAGCTGGTCGGGGTCGAGATCGCGCACGTCGACGCCGTCGAGCAGCACCGCGCCCCCGGTCACGTCGAACAGCCGCGGAATGAGGTTCACGAGCGTCGTCTTGCCGGAGCCCGTGGAGCCGATGATGGCCGTCGTCCTGCCCGGCTCGGCCAGCAGGTCGATGCCGTGCAGGACCGAGCGCTCGGCGCCCGGGTAGCGGAACTCGACGCCCCGCAGCTCGAGCAGGCCGGGCCGGTTGCCCGGCAGCCCGCGCGGGTGCGGCGACGGCACCACCGACGTGTCGGTCGTGAGGATCTCCCCGATGCGCTCCGACGACACGACGGCCCGCGGGACCATCACGAACATCATCGTCGACATCATGACCGCGATGAGGATGTAGGCGATGTACGACAGGAACGCCGTCAGCTGGCCGATCTGCATGGCGCCCGAGTCGACGCGGTACGCACCGAACCAGAGCACCGCGACGCTCGTGATGTTCAGCACGACCATCACCGACGGGAACATGAGCGCCATGAGCTTGCCGACGCGCAGGGACGTGTCGTAGAGGTCGGTGTTCGCCTCGTCGAACCGCTGCGACTCGCGGCGCTCGCGGACGAACGCACGGACCACCCGGACCCCGGCGATCTGCTCGCGCAGCACCCGGTTGATCCCGTCGATCCGCTTCTGCATCGACCGGAAGTACGGCACCATCCGCGAGATGATCAGGCCGATGACCAGGCCGAGGACCGGCACCGAGACGAGCAGGATGCCGGAGAGCGCGACGTCCTCCTGCATCGCCATGATCACGCCGCCGACCAGCATGATCGGCGCCATGATCATCATGGTGAAGGTCATCATCGTGACCATCTGCACCTGCTGGACGTCGTTCGTCGTGCGCGTGATCAGCGTCGGCGCCCCGAACTTGGCCACCTCCTGCGCCGAGAACGTCTGCACCTGCCCGAACAGCCGCGTGCGCACGTCGCGGCCGAACGCCATCGCCGTCCGCGAGCCGTAGTAGACGGCGACGATGGCCGCGACGATCTGCACGAAGCTGACCGCGAGCATCACGCCGCCGAGGCGCATGATCTCGGCGGTGTCGCCCTTGACCACCCCGTCGTCGATGATCCGGGCGTTCAGGCTGGGCAGGTAGAGCGTCGCCATCGTCTGGATCAGCTGGAGCAGGACGACCGCGATCACCGCGCCCTGGTACGGCTTGAGGTGCTCCTTGAGCAGCTTGACCAGCATCACGAGCTCCTGTCGGTCGAGGTGGGGGCGAGGGCGCCGTGGAGGAGGAGGTCCACCAGCTGCTCGGGGTCCGGCGGACCGGTGTCCAGGCCGCGGCGGGCAGCCTCGACGGTACGCATCGTTGCCCCGAGCAGCACGGTGTTAAAGAGCTCGATCACGTCGGCGAGGGGCAGCCGGAGCAGGTGGGCGTCGGGCTCCAGCAGCTCCGCGACGGCCGCCGTGACGGCGGCCGTCCCGGCCTGCTGACGGCGCCCCCACTGCCGGATGGCGGCCTCGCGGTTCTCCGCGGTGGGCCCGGCGGGCTCCAGCCGTCCCACCTCGTGCAGCAGGCCCATCCAGCGCATCGAGTCGCCGACGTGGGCCTGCGCCTGGGTCATCAGGACGACCAGCTTGTCGCGCAGCGGCAGCGACCGGTCGATCAGCGCGATCTCGGGGACCGCGTCCGCCGGGTCGATCGCGGCGAGCACGGCCTCGCGGATCAGCGTCACCTTGTCGGTGAACACCCGGAAGAGCGTGCCCTCGGCCACCCCGGCGGCCTCGGCGAGCTCCCGCGACGTGACCGCGGCCCCTCGCGCCAGCAGCACGGGACGCACGGCCAGGAGGATCGCGGCGCGTCGCTCGTCGGGCGGCAGCGGGGCTGCCCGTCCGACGCGCGCACCGGTGGTGAGGTCCATGCGGCGAATGTAACTGAGTGAGCACTCACTCCGTGCATGTGTTCGCTGTGAGCGAACACCTCGCTCGAGCGAGTCAGGGCCGGGCCGCTGGGTCCGGCATCACCTCACTGCGTGGGCGCGTCCTCCGGCGGCTCGGGGGCCGGCGGCGTGGCGCGCGGACGCACCGCCCCCCCGCCCGGGCGCTGGCCCAGCTCGACCGACGGGTCGAACGGCAGCCCGCTCAGCGTGCCCGAGCTCGTCGCGTCCGCGGTGGCCGCGGCCGACTCGCGCCGCGCCTCGGCGAGCGCCTCCGCGGGGTCGGTCAGCGTCGTCGGCGGCAGGTCGTCGCCCAGCGGCGACGTGCCCGCGGGGCGTCCGCTGTCGTCCGGCGCGAACGGTCCGCCGAAGCCCTTGGCGAAGACGCCGAGCGCGCTCGTGAGCTCCGACGGGAGGAACCACATCTTGTTCGACGGGGTCGCCGCGATCTTCGGCAGCATCTGCAGGTACTGGTAGGCCAGCAGCTTGGGGTCGGCGTCGCCGCGGTGCACGGCGTCGAACACCTGCAGGATGGCGCGCGCCTCGCCCTCGGCGTTGAGGATCGCGGCCTGCGCGTTGCCCTCGGCCGTGAGGATCGCTGCCTGCTTCTGCCCCTCGGCCGTGAGGATCTGGGACTGCTTGATGCCCTCGGCCGTGAGGATCGTGGCGCGACGGTCACGCTCCGCGCGCATCTGCTGCTCCATCGAACCCTTGATGCTCTCGGGCGGGTCGATCGACTTGAGCTCGACGCGGTTGACGCGCACGCCCCACTTGCCGGTCGCCTCGTCGAGCACGCCACGCAGCTGGCCGTTGATCTGGTCGCGGCTGGTCAGCGTCTGCTCGAGGTCCATCGAACCGACGACGTTGCGCAGGGTCGTGACGGTGAGCTGCTCGATGCCCTGGATGTAGTTGGCGATCTCATAGACCGCCGACTTCGGCTCGGTCACCTGGAAGTAGATGACGGTGTCGATGCTGACCACGAGGTTGTCGGACGTGATCACGGGCTGCGGCGGGAACGACACCACCTGCTCGCGCAGATCGACGCTCGCGCGCACCCGGTCGACGAACGGGATGAGCAGGTGCAGGCCGGCGTCCAGCGTCCGCGAGTACCGGCCGAGCCGCTCGACCACGACCGCGGTGGCCTGCGGCACGATCCGCACCGCCCGCACCAGGGCGACGATGACGAACAGCAGGATCAGAGCGCCGACGATGTAGGCGGCGATCGTGCCCGAGCCGACGTTGTCCAAGAACATCAAGCCTCCTGACGTGGCGCGGACGCGCTGCCCGCGGGTCGTACGTGGATCGAGTCTGCGTCAGAGGCCCGCGACGGGCGCGACGACCGCGGTTGCGCCGTCGATGCGCGAGACGCGCACCTCGGTGCCCGGCGGGATCGCCTGCGCGACGTCGACGCGTGCGCTCCAGACCTCGCCGTTGAGCTTCACGCGGCCTCCCTCGACCGTGACGGTGGAGACGACGACCGCCTCCTGCCCGACGAGCGCGGCCGAGTTCGTCTCGATCAGCGGTGTGCGCTCACGCAGGCGCTTGAGCAGGAACGGCCGCAGCGTGGCCAGCAGGACCACCGAGGTCAGGGCCGCCACGATGATCTGGACGCCGACCGGGGCGCCGAGCCCGTAGGCGGCGGCGCCTGCCAGGGCTCCCCCGGCGAACATGATGAGCACCAGGTCGAGCGAGAGCATCTCGAGGATGCCCAGCACGAGCGCCGCACCGATCCACCACAGCCAACCCATCGGGGCCTACTCCCTCGGTCGGGGCGGAGTCCGTCGACGGATCCCGCGTCCCCATCGATACTAGGCTTTTTCTTTGCGATCGGTTGGCCCAACCTCAACCCTGTGACGAGTCCGCCCGTGCGGCCCAACGGCCGTCGGCCCGGTCCACGACCAGCGGCAGGTCGAAGGCTCCCGACAGCGTCTCCGGCGTGAGGACCTGGTCGATCGGCCCCGCCGCGAACGCCTTGCCCTCGCGCAGCAGCAGGATGTGCGTGAAGCCGGGCGGGATCTCCTCGACGTGGTGCGTGACCAGCACGAGGACCGGCGACTTGCGGTCGCCCGCCAGCTCGGCGAGAGCGGCGACCAGCTCCTCCCGGCCGCCGAGGTCCAGGCCGGCGGCCGGCTCGTCGAGCAGCAGCAGCTCGGGGTCGGTCATGAGCGACCGGGCGATCTGCACGCGCTTGCGCTCGCCCTCGGAGAGGGTCCCGAAGTAGCGGTCGGACAGGTGGGCCACCCCGAAGGCCGCGAGGAGGTCGGTGGCGCGCGACTCGTCCAGCGCCTCGTACTCCTCGCGCCAGCGACCGGTGACGCCGTACGCCGCGGTGAGGACGACGTCGCGCACCCGCTCCCCCGCCGGGATCCGGTCCGCGAGCGACGCGCTCGACAGACCGATCCGCGGGCGCAGCTCGAAGACGTCCACCCGGCCCATCCGCGAGCCCAGCAGGTCGGCGGTGCCGCTGGTCGGGTGCATCCGACCCGAGGCCACCTGGAGCAGGGTGGTCTTGCCGGCGCCGTTGCGGCCGAGCACCACCCAGCGCTCACCCTCCCGGACCGTCCAGCTCACCTCGTCGAGGATCGTCGTCGTTCCCCGGCGGATCGTCACGGCCTGCAGGTCGAGCACGTCGGTCATGGGCATGACCCTAACCGTCGAGCCGCACGTCGGCGGCGTGCGACGGGCCGTTCGCCGGTGGGGTTCGCTCACGTCTACCGTTGTCCGGTGGACCTCACCCTGGAGCTCCCCCGCTCCGTCCTGCTCGCCCTGTGGCTGGCGGACGACCGTGCCGACCGGTCGGTGCTGGTCGACGCCCTGCAGTCCGACGACGAGCCGCACACGGTGCAACGCCGGCCGTCCCCCGACGAGCCCCTGCGCGACGACGTCGCCGAGGAGCCCCTCGGCACGCTGCTGGATGTCCTCGCCGGATCTCCGCGGGACGTAGCGGCGGTGCTGCCGGTCCCCGGAGACCCGGGCGCGACCCCTGCGTCGGTGAGCTCCGCGGCGACCGAGGCCGGGGAGGCCGTGCTGGTCCGCACGCCGCAGGAGTGCCTCGTCGCGGTGCCCGTCGTGCAGCGCTTCGGGTCCGAGCTCGAGCCCGGGCACCTGGTCACGTGGGAGGTCTCCGAGGTGCCCGACTGGCGGCACGCCGCGCACGCGCGGACGGGTTCGCTGCAGGACGCCGAGCGGGATCTGCGCCAGGGCCTGCTCCAGGCGACGGAGGCCCTGGTCAAGCTCGACGTCGCCCGGTGGCGGCCCGACGCCGCCGAGCAGGTCGCGGCGCTGCGGGACCTGGAGCTGCCCGCCTGGCGGCTGCCGGACGGGCTCGAGGGACGGCGGGTCCGCGTGCTCGCGTCCGCCGCCCGCCTGCGGGCCATCGTCGCGCTGGCCACCCAGGACGACGGCGCCGCGGTCAACCTGTGGCAGGCCGACCAGCGCTCGACCGCCCTGCGCGAGGTCGACCGGATGGCCCGCCGCGCGATGTCGGCGGCGGCGTCCCAGCTCAGCCCTTAGGCCAGCGCCGCCCGGTACACCTCGAGGGTCCGGTCCGCGATGGCCTCCCACGTGAAGTGGTCCTCGACCCGCCGCCGCGAGGCCAGCCCCCACTCCGCCGTGCGCGCGGTGCTGCCGACGACGTCCGTGAGCGCCTCGGCCAGGTCGGCGACGAATCGGTCGGGGTCCACCGGGGTGCCGGTGCCGTCCTGCAGCTGGTCGATGGGCACGAGGCGGCCCGTGACGCCGTCGTCGATGACCTCGGGGATGCCGCCCGTGGCGGTCCCGACGACCGGCAGCCCCACCGCCATCGCCTCGAGGTTGACGATGCCGAGGGGCTCGTAGATCGAGGGGCACGCGAACACCGTGCCGTGCATGAGGACCGCGATGAGCTCGTCGCGCGGCAGCATCTGCTCGATCCACACCACGCCCGACCGGCGCGCCCGCAGCTGCTCGACCAGCCCGCTGACCTCGGCCATGATCGCCGGGGTGTCCGGGGCGCCGGCGCACAGCACCACCTGGACGTCCGGCGGCAGCAGCTCGGCCGCGCGCAGGAAGTACGGCAGCCCCTTCTGGCGGGTGATCCGACCGACGAAGACGACGGCCGGGCGCGACGGGTCGATGCCGAGCGCCCGCACGGTCGCGTCCGCCTTCGCGACGGCCTCGTCGTCGGTCGGGCGCTGCCACTGGTCGAGGTCGATCCCGTTGTGCACGACCTTGACCAGCGCCGGGTCGACCTTCGGGTAGGCCCGCAGGATGTCCTCCCGCATGCCCCCGCTCACGGCGATCACCGCCGCGGCGCCCTCGTAGGCGGTCTTCTCGGCCCAGCTGGACAGCGCGTAGCCACCGCCCAGCTGCTCGGCCTTCCACGGCCGCAGCGGCTCGAGGCTGTGCGCGCTGACGACGTGGGGCAGGCCGTGCAGCAGGCCGGCCAGGTGCCCGCCGAGGTTGGCGTACCAGGTGTGCGAGTGCACCAGGTCGGACGCGACGCCGTCGGGACCGACCTTGCCGACCGCGTCGGCCATCTCGAGGTCGATGCCGAACGTCTGCAGGGCGGCATTGGCGTTCGCGAGCTCCGTGGGCACCGAGTACCCCGTGACCCGGGGGTCCTCGCGCGGTCCGTCGAAGCAGTGGACGCGCACGTCGATCGTGCGCTCGAGGACGCGGGACAGCCCCGCGACATGGACGCCAGCACCGCCGTAGATGAACGGCGGGTACTCCCGGGTCAGCAGGTCGACACGCACTTCAACCATCCCCTCGCCACCGGCACCCGCGTCCGGCTCTCCCGCCGACACGCTAGCGCGTGAGCGACACCACGCCTCGCTGGGACCGCGCCGGGGGCCTAGGGTCGTAGCCATGGCAGCGCCGCGCGTCCTCGCTATCGTCCTCGCAGGTGGGGAGGGCAAACGTCTGATGCCCCTCACCGCTGACCGTGCCAAGCCGGCCGTGCCCTTCGGGGGGCTGTACCGGCTCATCGACTTCGCCCTGTCGAACGTCATCAACTCGCGGTACCTGCACGTCATCGTGCTGACCCAGTACAAGTCGCACAGCCTCGACCGGCACGTGTCCAAGACGTGGCGCATGTCGCCGCTGCTGGGCAACTACGTGGCGGCCGTCCCGGCGCAGCAGCGCGTCGGCAAGCACTGGTACCTGGGCAGCGCGGACGCCATCTACCAGTGCCTCAACATCATCGAGGACGAGCGCCCCGACATCGTCGTCGTGGTCGGCGCCGACCACGTGTACCGCATGGACTTCTCCCAGATGGTCGACGCCCACATCTCCTCGGGCGCCGAGTTCACCGTCGCGGCCATCCGCCAGCCCATCGAGGAGGCCGACCAGTTCGGCGTCATCGAGGTCGACCCCACGGACCCCACGCGCATCAAGGCGTTCCTCGAGAAGCCGACCGACCCGGTGGGCCTGGCCGACTCCCCCGGCGAGATCCTCGCGTCGATGGGCAACTACGTGGCCAACGCGGACGCCCTGGTCGCCGCCGTGACCGCGGACGCGGAGAACGTGAGCTCGCGGCACGACATGGGCGGCGACATCGCCCCGTACTTCGTGGAGCGCGGCACGGCCGGCGTCTACGACTTCCTGCGCAACGACGTCCCCGGCTCGACGCCGCGCGACCGGGACTACTGGCGCGACGTCGGCACCATCGACGCGTTCTACGAGGCGAACATCGACCTCATCTCCATCGAGCCCGTGTTCAACCTCTACAACGACGAGTGGCCGCTCTACAGCGGGTACACCAGCCTGGCTCCCGCCAAGTTCATCCACGCGGGTGCGGGCCGGCTCGGGCACGCCGTGGACTCGGTCGTGTCGCCCGGCGTCCTGGTCTCCGGCGCGACGGTGTCCGGGTCGGTCCTCTCGCCCGGCGTGCGCCTGCACTCGTGGGCGCAGGTCACCGACTCGGTGCTCTTCGACGACGTCCACATCGGCCGGTACGCCCAGGTCCACCGGGCGATCATCGACAAGAACGTCGTCATCCCGGAGCGCGCCCGCATCGGTCTGGACCACGACCACGACCGCGCGCGCGGCTTCACCGTCACGGAGTCGGGCATCACCGTCATCCCGAAGGGCTCGATCGTCGAGGACTGAGCCGCCTGCCCGGAGCTGCGTCGTCCGCCACTATCGTGCGGTTCCGTGACCCCTCACCAGCCCCGCCTCGTCGTGATGGACGTCGACTCGACCTTCATCACCGGTGAGGTCGTCGAGATGCTCGCTGCGCGCGCGGGCTCGCAGGAGCGCGTCACCGAGATCACCGAGCGCGCCATGCGCGGCGAGATCGACTTCGCGGCGTCGCTGCACGAGCGGGTCGCGACGCTCGCCGGCCTGCCGGAGTCGGTGCTGGCGGACGTGCTGGCCGAGGTGGAGCTCTCCCCCGGAGCGCGCGAGCTCGTCGCCGAGCTGCAGTCCCGCGGCTGGCCCGTCGGCCTGGTCTCGGGCGGCTTCATCGAGATCGTGCAGCCCCTCGCGGCGTCGCTCGGCATCGCGCTGACCCGCGCGAACGCGCTCGAGGTCGTCGACGGCCGGCTCACCGGCCGCGTGCGCGGCGACGTGGTCGACCGGGCCGCCAAGGCGGTCACGCTGCGGGACTACGCCGCAGCGGTCGGCATCCCCATGGAGCGCACGATCGCGATCGGCGACGGCGCCAACGACCTCGACATGCTGGCGGCGGCCGGGTTCGGCATCGCCTTCAACGCCAAGCCGCTGGTGTGCGCGGCCGCCGACGCCGTCGTGGTCGACCGCCTCGACGCCGTGCTCGCGCTGCCGGTCTTCGCGCGGTGACCACCTTCGTGCCCGGCCTCGACCTGGCGAACCTCCTCTACGACGAGGTCCGCCCGGTGGTCGTCGAGCGCGGCCTGGCCCACACGGCGGCGCTCGTCGGCCCGGGTTCGGACGTCCTCGGTCTCGACGACGCGACGTCCACCGACCACGACTGGGGACCGCGCCTCCAGCTGCTGCTCTCCGACGAGGACCACCGGGCGCACGCCGCCGACCTGCACGAGGAGCTGCGCCACCGGCTGCCGGCCGAGGTCGGCGGCTGGTCGACGCGCGCCGCCGCAGCCGCGGCCGACGGCACTCGCGGACCGGGCGACGCCGGCTCGACCGGACCCGTGGACCACCGCGTCGACGTCCTCACGCTCGACGCGCTCCTCGCCCGGGTGCTCGGCCCCGTCGACCCCCGCGGTCCCCTGACGGCCGCCGACTGGCTGGTCCTCCCCCAGCAGCGACTCCTCGCGCTCACGTCCGGCGCGGTGTTCCACGACGACCTGGGCCTCGAGGCGGTCCGCGCTCGGCTGCGCTCGTACCCGCACGACGTGTGGCTCTACCAGCAGGCCGCCGCCTGGTCGGCCGTCGGCCAGGACGAGCACCTCGCACCGCGCGCGGGGATGGCGGGCGACGACGTGGGCTCGCGGATGATCACGGCCCGGGTGTGCCGCACAGCCGCCCAGCTGGCGTTCCTGCAGGAGCGCCGGTACGCCCCCTACGACAAGTGGCTCGGGACCGCGCTGGCCCGGCTCGGGTCGACCGGCCCGCTCCGGGCGGCGATGGCCGCCGCGCTGTCCGCCGATCACTGGCAGGACCGGCAGGAGCGGCTCGGCGAGGTCCTCGTCGAGCTGGTCCGCCGGCACAACCGTCTCGGCGTCACCGCCGCGGTGCCCGAGCGGACCGGGCCGTTCCATGGCCGCCCGTTCGCGGTGGTCGACGGCGCGTCGGTGGCAGGGCTGCTCGTCTCCGCGGTGACCGACCCGGAGGTCCGCGCGCTGGCGTCGCGTCCCCTCGTCGGCGGCATCGACCTGGTCACCGCGAGCACCGACCTCGCGACTGATGCCGGCCGCACCCGCGCGCTGCGCGAGCTGTACTGACGTCAGTCGGGGATGACGAGGCGGCGCAGGTTCGCCGTGGCCGCGCCGAGCGCGTCCCAGCCGTCCACCTCCAGCAGCGACCAGCTCGCGGTCGGCACCCCGACCCGGACGCGCGCGAGCGTCGTCGGGTCCGAGTCCGGGCCTGCCAGGACGACGGCCGCCTGCGACATCGTCGGCTCGTGGCCCACCACGAGGAGCGTCCGCACCTCGGCGGGCACCGCCCGGACCAGGTCGACCACCGCGTGCGAGCCCGCGTAGTACAGGTCCTCGAGGTACCGGACGTCGGGATCCGCACCGAGAGAACCGCGCACGAGCTCCCAGGTCTGCCGGGTGCGCACGCTCGACGAGCAGAGCACCAGGTCCGGGACCAGGTCGGCCTCCGCGAGCGCCGCGCCGACCCGCGCCGACTGACGGCGCCCGACGAGTGACAGCGGCCGCTGGACGTCCGCGAGCAGGTCGGGGTGCTCCGCCTTGGCGTGGCGCAGCAGCAGCAGTCGCCGGGTGCCGGTGTCGGGCGTCACGCGCCCAGCGTCCCACCTGCGGGGCCGCTGCGCGCAGGACTTCGGGTCACAGACCCATCGCGTGGTAGCCGCCGTCGACGTGCACGATCTCGCCCGTGGTCGCGGGGAACCAGTCGGACAGCAACGCGGCGACGGCGCGGGCCGTCGGCTCGGGGTTGAACGCGTCCCACCCGAGCGGCGCGCGCTCGGGCCAGCCGCCCTCCATCGCCTCGAAGCCGGGGATCGACTTCGCGGCCGTGGTGCGGATCGGGCCGGCCGAGACGAGGTTGACGCGGATGCCGTGCGGGCCGAGGTCGCGGGCCAGGTAGCGCGAGGTCGACTCGAACGCCGCCTTGGCGACGCCCATCCAGTCGTAGACCGGCCAGGCGTAGCGGGCGTCGAAGGTGAGCCCGACGATCGCGCCGCCGGAGCTGAGCAGCGGCTGGGTGGCCACCGCGAGCGACTTCAGCGAGTACGCGCTGACCTCGAGCGCCGTCGCCACGTCGGTCCACTCGCCGGCCAGGAAGTTGCCGCCCATGACCGACTGCGGCGCGAAGCCGATCGAGTGCACCACGCCGTCGAGGGCGTCGAAACCGGCCTCGCGCACCCGGCCCTCGAGCGCCGCGAGGTCGTCGGCGTCGGTGACGTCGAGCTGCAGGACCTCGGCCGCCTTGGGGAGTCGGCGCGCGATCGCCTGCGTCAGGCGGAACTGGCGGCCGAACGAGGTGAGCAGCACCTCGGCGCCCTCCTCCTGCGCCAGACGCGCCACGTGGAAGGCGATCGACCCGTCCGTGAGGACGCCGGTGACCAGGAGCTTCTTGCCGTCGAGCAGACCCATGAGTGTTCCGTTCTGTGTGTCGCCGTGCAGAAAGAGTGTGTCAGTGCCCCATGCCGAGGCCGCCGTCGACCGGGATGACCGCGCCCGAGATGTAGCCCGCCGCGTCCGACGCGACGAACTCGACGACGCCGGCCACCTCGTCGGGCTCGGCGAACCGGCCGAGCGGGATGGACTCGCGGTACGCCTTCTGCTTGTCCTCGGGCAGCGCGCGCGTCATGTCGGTGTCGATGAAGCCGGGCGCGACGACGTTCGCGGTGATCGCCCGTCCGCCGAGCTCGCGCGTGATCGAGCGGGCCATGCCGACGAGCGCAGACTTCGAGGCCGCGTAGTTGACCTGCCCGGCCGAGCCGTAGAGGCCGACCACCGACGAGATGAAGATGATGCGGCCGCGCCGGAGCCGGATCATGCCCTTGCTGGCGCGGCGGGCGCAGCGGAAGGCCCCGGTGAGGTTGACGTCGAGGACCTCGGAGAACTCCTCGTCCGTCATGCGCATGAGCAGCTGGTCGCGCGTGACGCCCGCGTTGGCGACGAGCACCTCGACGGGACCGTGCGCCGCCTCGATCTCGGCGAAAGCCGCGTCGACGCTGGCCGTGTCCCGCACGTCGCCCACCACCCCGAGGACGCCGGCGGGCAGGTCGCCCGCGCGGTAGATCGTGGCGACCTTGTCGCCGTTCGCCACGAACCGCTCGGCGATCGCCCGGCCGATGCCGCGGTTGGCCCCGGTGACGAGGACGCTGCGCGGGGCCGCCGTCGGTGCGGAGCTGCTGGTGTTGTCGGAAGTCTCTGGCACGGGACACGACGCTATCCGACGTCCGCCGCACGTCACGGCAGGGTCCGCGCCCATGTTCGTCGCACAGCGTTGTGGGACCTGCACAACAGCGCCCTCAGCGTCGTCTCAGCGAACCCGGACTACGATCAGGTGGTGAGCAGCAACCGTCGTCACCCGGACGTCCCCCCGGGTGAGGTCCACAGCATCACGTCGGCACCCGAGCCCCTCTCCGACGACATGGCCCGTCGCCAGAAGCGCTACCTGGTGCAGATGGGGATCCGCATCGTCTGCTTCGCCGGGGCGGTCCTCACGTGGGGTCGCATCCCGATGTGGGCCTCGCTCCTGCTCATCGTCGCCGCCGTCGTCCTGCCCTACTCCGCCGTCCTGTTCGCCAACGCCGGCCGCGAGCGCCGCGACAGCGACGGGACGTTCATGACCCCGCGCGAGATCGGTTCCGGCTCCGGGCCGGCGCGCGGTCTCGGCCCGTCCGACGACGCCCCGGACGGTCGCGCGTGAGCCTGCTCGGTCCCGTCCCCGACGCGGTGGACGACCTGATCTGCAGCAGCCGCGGCTGCCGGGCGACCGCCACGTGGGGGCTGCTCTGGAACAACCCCAAGCTGCACACGCCCGACCGCCGGAAGGTCTGGCTCGCGTGCGACGACCACCGCGACCACCTCGGACAGTTCCTGGACGTGCGCGGATTCCTCCGGGACACCGTCCCCGCCGCGGAGCTCGAGTCCGCCCCGCGGTCATGAGTCCCGCGGCCCGCCGCGCCGTCGGCCTGGTCCTGCTCGGGGTCGTGGTCGCCGTGGCCTGCACGTTCCTGGGGCGCTGGCAGTGGAACCGGCACGTCTGGCGGGACGCCGCGATCGCCGTCGTGGAGACCAACTGGTCCGCCGACCCCGTCCCCCTCGACTCCGTGCTGCCCACCACGGCCGCACCGCTCACCGACGGCGACGTCTGGCGGCGGGTGACCGTGCGCGGCCACTACGAGCCCGAGGGCACCGTGCTGCTGCGCAACCGCCCGGTCGACGGTGCACCGGCGTACCACGTGCTCGTCCCGTTCGTCGTCGACGACGCCTCCGCGGGGACCGCGCCCACGCCGACGCAGGCGGGCACCGTGCTCGTCGTCGACCGCGGGTGGGTCGACCCCGGGGCGGACGCGAGCGCCGACGTCGCCGCCCCACCGCCGCCCGAGGGCACGGTGACGCTCACGGCCAGGCTGCGACACGACGAGCCGGCGTCGAACCGGACCGCTCCGGCTGGCCAGGTCCAGGCGATCTCCGCGGAGCAGGTCCTGACGGCCGGTGGCGTCGAGGGCGAGACCTACGACGCCTACGTCGCGATGACGGCGGAGGACCCGAGCGCCTCGCCCGTGCCCGGCGCGCTGCCGCCCCCGAGCACCGACCCGGGGTCGCACCTGTCCTACGCGTTCCAGTGGTGGACGTTCGCGCTCGGCGGGCTGATCGCGTTCAGCCTCGGCGCCCGCCGCGAGCTGCGCGACGAGCGCGACCTCCTCGACGCCGAGCCGGCGGCGCCCGCACCGGTGCAGGTCTCGCCCTCCGGCGTCGAGCTGTGGCCCACGCGCGACACCGCGCGCCCCCGCCGGGCCCAGGCCGCGCCCACGCCCGACGTCCCCCGGCGCCGAGGTGGCCGCGACGAGGACACCGAGGACGCGCTCATCGAGGCCCAGCTCGCCGAGGCGTCGGCGCGCGAGGACCACCCGGGCTGACCTCCGACGCTCGTCTCGCGCGCGAGCCAGCGACGTGGTGTGTGGAACGTCCGGGCAAGACGCTGGTCACGTTCGACTCGGTCGCGGAGCAGCCGCCTGCGACGCCCCGGACCCGCTCGGTCCCGGGCGTCGTGTGCGCTGCAGGTCAGGCCAGGGCGATGAGGTCCAGGTACGCCGGGCTCCACAGGTCCTCGTCGCCGTCGGGCAGCAGCAGCACGCGCTCGGGGTCGAGCGCTGCGACGGCGCCCTCGTCGTGCGACACCAGGACGACGGCACCGGCGTAGCCGCGCAGGGCCGCGAGGATCTCCTCGCGCGACGCGGGGTCGAGGTTGTTCGTCGGCTCGTCGAGCAGCAGGACGTTCGCGCTGGAGACGACCAGCGACGCGAGCGCGAGGCGGGTCTTCTCCCCGCCCGAGAGCACGCGCGCCGGCTTGTCGGCGTCGTCGCCCGAGAAGAGGAACGAGCCGAGCACCGAGCGCACCTGCGTCTCGGTGAGGTCGGGCGCGGACGACTTGAGGTTCTCGACGACCGTCCGGTCCATGTCGAGCGTCTCGTGCTCCTGCGCGTAGTAGCCGAGCTTCAGGCCGTGACCCGGCCGCACCTCGCCGGTGTCCGACGTCTCGATGCCCCCCAGGATGCGCAGCAGCGTCGTCTTGCCGGCGCCGTTGAGGCCGAGCACGACGACCTTGCTCCCCCGGTCGATGGCCAGGTCCACGTCGGTGAAGACCTCCTGCGACCCGTAGGTCTTCGAGAGTCCCGCGGCGGTGAGCGGCGTCTTGCCGCAGGCGGCCGGCTCCGGGAAGCGCAGGCGCGCGACCTTGTCCGAGGCGCGGACGTCCTCCAGCCCGGACAGCAGGCGCTCGGCGCGGCGGGCCATGTTCTGCGCGGCGACGGTCTTGGTGGCCTTGGCGCGCATCTTGTCGGCCTGCGCCATGAGCGCGGACGCCTTCTTCTCGGCGTTGGCGCGCTCGCGCCGGCGCCGCTTCTCGTCGGTCTCGCGCTGCTGCAGGTACGCGTCCCAGCCGAGCGCGTACTGGTCGAGCTGCGAGCGGTTGGCGTCGAGGTGGAAGACCTTGTTGACGACCGCACGCAGGAGGTCGGCGTCGTGCGAGATCACGATGAGCCCGCCCGAGTAGGACTTCAGGTAGTCGCGCAGCCACATGATCGAGTCGGCGTCGAGGTGGTTGGTGGGCTCGTCGAGCAGCAGCGTCTCGACGCCCGAGAACAGGATGCGGGCGAGCTCGACACGACGGCGCTGACCACCCGAGAGGGTCCCGATGGTCTGGCCGAGCACGCGCTCGTCGAGGCCGAGGTTCGACGCGATGCGGTGCGCCTCGCTCTCGGCGGCGTACCCGCCGGCCGCGTTGAACCGGGAGTCGAGCCGGGAGTAGCGGTCCATCGCCTTCTCCCGGACGCCGTCGTCCTCGCTGGCCATCGCCGTCTCGGTGGCGCGCATGGCACGCACGACCTCGTCGAGGCCGCGGGCCGACAGCACCCGGTCCATCGCCAGCTGCTCCAGGTCACCCGTGCGAGGGTCCTGCGGCAGGTAGCCGACGTCGCCCGAGCGGATGATCTGACCGCCCGTGGGCTGCGTCTCCCCCGCCAGGGTCTTGGTGAGCGTGGTCTTGCCGGCGCCGTTGCGACCGACCAGACCGATACGGTCGCCGGCCGCGATGCGGAACGACGACTCCTCGAGCAGCACGCGTGCGCCGATGCGCAGCTCGACAGCCTGGGCAGTGATCACTTGACGGTTTCCTCCGAGTTCGCCGCGCTGGCGTTGGCCGCGGGCACAAACGCCAGCAAGTCTACGACCGGCTAGCGTGGCGACCGGCCGCAGGGGACGGACGTCACACCCCCACTCCCGCGCGAACGCCCGCACCCGCCACGACGATCGAGGGGTCACCCCATGTCCGCACCCGAGGACCAGACCGCCGCCGCCCTGCCCGCACCCGTCTCTCGGTCCTCGGTGAGCACGGACGTCGCGCTCGTCGCCAGCTTCGCCGCCTTCATCGCCGTGTGCGCGATCCTGCCCGGCATCCCGACGCCGTCCGGCGTGCCCATCACGCTGCAGACCTTCGGCGTGATCCTCGCGGGCCTGGTGCTCGGCTGGCGGCGCGGCGGGCTGGCCGCCCTGCTCTACGTCGCGCTCGGGCTCGCCGGCCTGCCCATCTTCGCCGAGGGCACCGGCGGCCTCGTCGTGCTGAGCAAGCCGTCGGTCGGCTACCTGCTGGCCTTCCCGTTCGCCGCCGCGCTCGCCGGGGCCCTCGGCGGGATCGCGCTGCGGCTCGCTCCTCGCCTGCAGGCGTCGGCGTTCGCGGCGCGGCTGGGCGGGTGGGCCGTCCGGACCACCTCCGCGTGGCGCTACCCGCTCCTGGTGCTCGCCGGCCTCGGGGCCAGCTTCCTGACCATCCACCCCGCCGGCATCGTCGGGCTGATGGCCCGCCTCGGCCTCTCGTTCCGCGAGGCCCTCGCGATCGACGTCGTCTACTGGCCCGGCGACGTGCTCAAGAACCTCGCGGCGGCCGCCGTCGCCGTCGCGATCTTCAAGGCGTTCCCCGACATGCTGCGCTCGCGCCGCTGACGCATCCGTGATCGTCCTCGACGACGTCCTCGTCACCGCCTACAGCCCGGACCCCGCGGGCGGTGCGGACCGCGTCGTCCGCCTGCTCGGGCCGGTGACGCTGGAGCTCGGCGAGCGCCGGGTCGCGATCGTCGGCGCCAACGGCTCGGGCAAGTCCACGCTCGCGCGCCTGCTCAACGGCCTCGTCCTGCCGTCGTCCGGGACCGTGCGCGTGGACGGCCTGGACACCGCCACGGACGGGGCAGCCGTCCGGCGCAAGGTCGGGTTCATGTTCACCGACCCCGACGCCCAGCTGGTCATGCCGACGCCGGTCGAGGACGTGGCCCTCTCGTTGCGGCGGCTGCCGATGACGCCCGCGGAGCGTGACGCCGCCGCGCGCGCCGCGCTGGCGCGGTTCGGGCTGGCCGCCCACGCCGAGGTGCCCGTGCACGCCCTGTCCGGCGGCCAGCGACAGCTGCTCGCCCTCGCCTCGGTGCTGGCCACGGAGCCGACCGTGCTGGTGTGCGACGAGCCGACCACGCTGCTTGACCTGCGTTGGCGGGGCGTGGTCGACGCGCTCCTGGCGGACCTCGGCCAGCAGGTCGTCGTCGTGACGCACGACCTCGACGCCGCCCTGCGCGCCGACCGCGTCCTGGTGGTGGACGACGGCGCGATCGTGTTCGACGGTGAGCCCGCTCCCGCCGTCGCGTCGTACCGGGCGCTCATGGAGGTCCGCTCGTGAGCGGCCCGATCCGCCCGCCCTGGGCCGGTCCGCTCGGGCTGTACCACCCCGGCACCACCGTCATCCACCGCGCGTCCGCCGGGTTCAAGCTCGCGTTCCTCGCCCTGTTCGCCGTCGCCGTCGTGTGGGTCCGCGGTCCCCTCTCGGCAGTGGTCGCGCTCGGCGTCGCGCTGCTCGCCCAGGTGGTCGCGCGCATCCCCTGGCACCGGACCACGCGCGGCCTGGTGCCTGCGCTGGCGACCGCCGCGCTGATCGGCGCCTACCAGTGGTGGGCGCGCGGCTGGGCCACGGCCGTCGAGGTCGCGCTCGACCTCGTGGCGCTCGTGCTCCTGGGCGCCGTCGTCACCGCCACCACGCGCGCCGACACCCTGCTCGACGCCCTCGCGCGGCTGGCCCGGCCGCTGCGGCACGTCGGCCTCGCGCCCGAGACGTTCGCGCTGGCCGTCGGCCTGTTCCTGCGGACCATCCCCGTCCTCGCGCGGATGTCGCTCGAGACGCGCGACGCCGCGCGCGCCCGGGGGCTCGACCGCGAGCCGCGGGCGCTGCTCGTCCCCGCGGCGGTCCGGATGGTCGCGCACGCCCGGACGACCGGTGACGCCCTGGCCGCGCGGGGGTTGGGCGAGGACTGATCACCCGCTCTCGACGAGCGGGCACGCCGAGACGTCGCTACGGTGCCTCGGTGACGTTCCAGGAGGGTGGCAACTTCGGCGGCGGCCGCGTCCGCACCGGCGGCAACGGCGGCAAGATCGCCGCCGGCGGTGGCGGGGCGATCGGCCTCGTCGTCCTGCTCGTCTACCTGTTCTCCAACGGGCAGGTGGACCTGACCGGTGCCACGGGCGGCGGCGCACCGCAGCCCGAGGGGACAGTCGGCGAGTGCTCGGCGGAGCAGGCGAACACCGACCGCACGTGCCGGCTCAGCGCCACGCTCGACTCGCTCGACACGTACTGGAGCCAGGCCGTCCCCGCCGCCGGGGGCCAGTTCAGCCAGCCGGACGCCGTCGCCTTCACCGACTCCATCAGCACGGGCTGCGGCGACGCGACGAGCTCCACGGGGCCGTTCTACTGCCCGCCCGACGCGACGATCTACCTCGACGTCTCCTTCTTCGACCAGCTCAGCCAGCTGGGCGGCGAGGACGGGCCGCTCGCCGAGGAGTACGTCATCGCGCACGAGTACGGCCACCACATCCAGCAGATCACCGGCGTCATGGACCAGGCGAACCGCCAGGGCACGGGCGCCGACTCCGACTCCGTGCGGGTCGAGCTCCAGGCCGACTGCTACGCCGGCATGTGGGCGGGCACCGCCGCGACGACGGTCGACCCGGACACCGGCGTCACCTACCTCGAGCCCATCACACCCGAGCAGCTGCAGAACGCCCTGGGCGCGGCCGCCGCGGTCGGCGACGACAACATCCAGGAGCAGTCCGGTGGCGGGGTGAACCCCGACTCGTGGACGCACGGCTCCAGCGAGCAGCGGCAGCGCTGGTTCACCGCCGGCTACGAGCAGCGCACCTTCCAGGCGTGCGACACGTTCGCCGCGGACCAGCTCTGACACGACGGGCGTGGTCCGATGGTGGAGCCCAGCGCTCGACCTCGCTGACCTCCGTCTCCCGCGCGGGTCACCGACCCCTGTGAGCAGCGCGTTCGTGCTGCTAGCGTCGGCCGCATGAGCAGACCGCGCGCGGCCCTGGTACGGATCGGTCTCGTGGTCGCCCTGGGCGGTGCGGCCTTGGCCGCCTGTTCCAGCAGCGAAGACTCGTCCGGAGCCGCCCTCGAGCCCAGCGACGTCACCGGGACCTGGTCGCAGACGGACACCGAGCCGCCGGTCGACCTCGAGCTCGCCGACGACGGCACAGTCAGCGGCAGCGACGGGTGCAACCAGCTGAACGGCACCTGGAAGATCGACGGCTCCGAGGTTCAGCTCGGTCCGTTCGCCGCGACCATGATGGCCTGCGACAACGTCGACACCTGGCTGTCCGCAGCCACGTCGGCCAACGTCGACGGCGACGAGATGACGGTGTTCAACGAGGACCACAAGGAGATCGGCGTCCTGTTCAAGGAGTGACGCCGGACGGGGCCTTCGGCCGTGGCTTGCTCAGATGTTGAAGCCGAGGGCCCGCATCTGCTCGCGGCCGTCGGGCGTGATCTTCTCCGGGCCCCACGGCGGCATCCACACCCAGTTGATGCGGAAGCCGTCGACCAGCCCCTCGAGCGCCTGCGCCGACTGGTCCTCGATGACGTCGGTCAGCGGGCAGGCCGCCGACGTGAGCGTCATGTCGATGACGGCGGTGTTCGTCTGGTCGATCGTCAGCCCGTAGACCAGTCCGAGGTCGACGACGTTGATGCCGAGCTCGGGGTCGATGACGTCGCGCATGGCCTCCTCGACGTCGGCCACCGTGATCGGGGCGGGCGAGGGCGTGTCCGTGCTCATGAGTTCTCCCGTGCGCCGGTCTTGATGAGTGCGTCGGTCAGCGCCGCCCAGCCGAGCAGGGCGCACTTGATCCGCGCGGGGTACTTGGCGACGCCCGTGAAGGCGGTCGCGTCACCGAGGGTGTCCTCGGCCTCGTCGTCGAGCCCCGCGCCGCGCGTCTGCATGAGCGCGCGGAACGTGCCGCCGAGCTGGTCCACCGTGGCGAGGTCGTTGCCGACCACGAGGTCGTGCAGCACGGAGACGGAGGCCTGCGAGATGCTGCAGCCCTGCCCGTCCCAGCGCACGTCACGCACGGTCCCGGTGTCGTCGAGGTCCACCTGCAGGGTGACCTCGTCGCCGCACGTCGGGTTCACCTGGTGCGACTCGCCCGTGTGCAGGTGCAGGTCGCCGGCCACGCCGAGTCCCTTGCCGTGCGGGAACTTCGCGTGGTCGAGGATGACCTGCTGGTACAGCTGCTCCATCGATCCCGTGCTCATGACACCTCCAGACCGAAGAACGCCCGGACCCCCGTCAGTGCTTCCCGGAAGACCTCGATCTCTTCGTCGGTCGTGTAGACCGCCGCGCTCGCGCGCGAGGTCGACGCTACGCCGAACCGGCGGTGCAGCGGCTGCGCGCAGTGGTGGCCCACCCGCACGGCCACCCCGGCGTCGTCGAGCACCTGGCCGACGTCGTGCGCGTGCACGCCGTCGACGACGAACGAGACGGTGGCCAGCCGGTCGCGCGTGTCCGTCGGGCCGATGACCCGCACGCCCGGCACCGACGCGACGGCGTCGAGCAGGAGCCCGGCCAGGTGCGCCTCGTGCGCGGCGACGGCGTCCATGCCCAGCTCGGCCAGGTAGGACGCGGCGGCGCCCATCCCCACGGTCTGCGCGACCATCTGCGTGCCCGCCTCGAACCGCTGGGGCGGGGGTGCGTAGGTGGTCGACTCCATGGTGACCACCTCGACCATCGACCCGCCGGTGGTGACCGGGGGCATGGCCTCGAGCAGCTCGCGCCGCCCGTACAGGGCGCCGACGCCGGTTGGACCGAGCATCTTGTGCCCCGAGAACGCCGCGAAGTCGACGCCGAGGGCCGTGAGGTCCACCGGCAGGTGCGGGACCGACTGGCAGGCGTCCAGCACCGTCAGCGCTCCCACGGACCGGGCCTTCTCGACGAACGGCGCGACCGGGGTGATGGCGCCCGTGACGTTCGACGCGTGCGTGAACGCCAGCACCTTGGTGCGCTCGGTGACCACCGTGTCGAGCTCGTCGACGCGGATGCGGCCGTCGTCGTCCACGCCGAGCCACCGCAAGGAAGCACCCGTGCGCAGCGCGAGCTCCTGCCACGGCACGAGGTTCGCGTGGTGCTCCGCCTCGGTCACCACGATCTCGTCGCCCGGACCGAGCGCGAACCGCCGGGCGGCCGCTCCCCCGCGGCCCAGCGACGCGTTCGACATCGCATAGGCCACCAGGTTGATCCCGGCGGTCGCGTTGGACGTCCAGACCAGCGACCCCGGCGACACCCCGACGAACGAGGCGACCCGGTCGCGCGCGTCCTCGAACGCCTCCGTGGCCTCCTCGGCCAGCTGGTGGGCGCCGCGGTGCACGGCGGCGTTGCGCTGGCCGTAGAAGTCCTGCTCGGCGTCGAGGACGACCTCGGGCTTCTGCGAGGTGGCCCCCGAGTCGAGGTACACCAGCGGCCGCCCGCCACGCAGCGTGCGCGTGAGCAGCGGGAAGTCCGCGCGCACGGCGGCGAGCTCGGACGCGTCGAGCGTCCGGGCTGCGCCGTCGAGGCGGCTTGTCACCACCGCGCTGGTCACCGTGGGCCTCAGAGAACCGGGGTGCTCGTCGTCAGGAACCGGTCGTAGCCCTCGTTCTCGAGGCGCTCGGCCAGCTCGGGGCCGCCCTCCTCGGCGATCTTGCCGTCGACGAAGACGTGCACGAAGTCCGGCGTGATGTACCGCAGGATGCGCGTGTAGTGCGTGATGAGCAGGACGCCCACGTCACCGCCGGCCTTCACGCGGTTCACGCCCTCCGACACGACGCGCAGCGCGTCGACGTCGAGGCCCGAGTCGGTCTCGTCGAGGATCGCGAACGCGGGCTTGAGGAGCTCCATCTGGAGGATCTCGTGGCGCTTCTTCTCGCCGCCGGAGAAGCCCTCGTTCACGGAGCGCTCGGCAAACGCCGGGTCCATGCGGAGGTTGTCCATGGCGGTGCGGACGTCCTTGACCCACGTGCGCAGCGGCGGGGCCGAGCCGTCGATCGCGGTCTTGGCGGTGCGCAGGAAGTTCGAGACGCTGACGCCGGGGACCTCGACCGGGTACTGCATGGCGAGGAACAGGCCGGCGCGGGCACGCTCGTCGACCGACATCGCGAGGACGTCGACGCCGTCGAGCGTCACGGTGCCCGAGGTGACCTGGTACTTCGGGTGGCCGGCCAGCGAGTACGCGAGCGTGGACTTGCCGGAGCCGTTCGGGCCCATGATGGCGTGGGTCTCGCCGCTGGCGACGGTCAGGTCGACGCCGCGCAGGATGGGCTTGGCGCCCTCCTTCGTCTCGACGCTGACGTGCAGGTCGCGGATCTCCAGGGTGGACATGCTGTTCCTTCCAGACTTCTTCAGAGCGGGGCGTCGACGTCGACCAGCACGCGCTGGCCGTCGACGGTCACGGGGTAGACGGGGACGGGCCGGACGGCGGGCGGCCCGGTGGGCTTGCCGGTGCGCAGGTCGAAGCGGGAGCCGTGGAGCCAGCACTCGATCGTGCAGTCCTCGACCTCCCCGTCCGACAGCGAGACGGCGCCGTGCGAGCAGATGTCGCTGATGGCGTGCAGCTCGCCGGCGGAGTCGCGCACCAGCGCGACCTCGACCGTGCCGTGCTCAGCCTCGAGCTCGACGCGGAACGTGCCCTCGACGGGCACGTCCTCGTCGTAGCAGGCCAGCTGGGCGCTCATGCACGCTCCGTCGTGAGGGACACCTCGGAACCCTCGACGTGGCCGCCCTGGGAGAGGGCGTCCAGGACGCTCATGGACTTCTCCAGCTCGCGCTCGATCGCGTCGATGAGGCGCTGCTCGACCGACGGCACGCCGATCTCGTGGATGAGCTCCGCGAAGAAGCCGCGCACCACGAGCCGGCGGGCGTCGGTCTCCGGGATGCCGCGAGCGCGCAGGTAGAAGAGCTGCTCGTCGTCGAACCGGCCCGTCGCGCTCGCGTGGCCGGCGCCCTCGATGAGACCGGTCTCGATCTCGAGGTTGGGCACCGAGTCGGCGCGCGCACCGTCGGACAGGACGAGGTTGCGGTTGAGCTCGTACGTGTCGGTGCCCTCGGCCGCGGCGCGGATGAGCACGTCGCCGACCCACACCGTGTGCGCGCCCTCGCCCTGGAGCGCGCCCTTGTACGTGACGCGCGAGATGCAGTTGGGCACCGCGTGGTCCACGAACAGGCGCTGCTCCTGGTGCTGGCCTGCGTCCGCGAAGTACAGGCCGACCATCTTCACGTTCGCGCCCTCGCCGACGAACTCGGCGTCGGGTGTGATCCGGACGACGTCGCCGCCGAGCGTGACGGCGATGTGCTTCACGGTCGCGTCGCGGCCGATGCGCAGGCGGTGCGACGACGCGTGCACCGAGCCCTCGGCCCAGTCGTGCACGGTGACGACGGTCAGGTGCGCGCCCTCCTCGGCCACGATCTCGACCGTCTCCGTGAGCGCGGCGTGGCCGATGTGGTCGATGACCACGACGGCCTGCGACAGCGGCTTGGCGTGCACGAGGAGGTGGGTCGCGCTCGGCTCGAGGGCGGCCTCGTGCGTGCCGGCGCCCTCGACGCCCTCGATCCGGATCGACGTCACCTCGGAGGCCACGGCCTCCTGCGGGATCGTCACGATGGTGGCGCGCGGGAAGGAGGCCCACGCGACCGCGGAGGTCCGGTCGCCGGGCTTGCCGGCCTTCCCCAGCCGGGCGTCGTCGCGCTCGACGATCTCGACCTCGACCTCGGGCGCCTCGACGACGGTCGTCAGCACGCCGTGGCCGGACAGGACACCGTCGGTGTCGGCCGCGAACAGCGGCGCGAGCCGGTCGACCGGGGCGAAGCGCCACTCCTCCTCGCGCCCGTGCGGCACCGGGAAGTCGGCCACGTCGAACGACGTGGGCCGCGACGCGCGGGACGCCTCGGGGAGCGGTCCGACCCCGTGGCTGTGGCTCCCGTCGGCCGTGGCCCGCGTGTGGTCGGTGGACAACAGAGGACCCGCGGTGGGTCCAGTGGTGGTCGACATCAGCCGACGGCCCCTTCCATCTGCAGCTCGATGAGGCGGTTGAGCTCGAGGGCGTACTCCATGGGCAGCTCGCGCGCGATGGGCTCGACGAACCCGCGCACGATCATGGCCATGGCCTCGGTCTCGGGCATGCCTCGGGACATCAGGTAGAACAGCTGGTCCTCGCTCACGCGCGACACGGTCGCCTCGTGGCCCATCGACACGTCGTCCTCGCGGACGTCGACGTACGGGTACGTGTCGGAGCGGGAGATCTGGTCGACCAGGAGGGCGTCGCAGAGCACGTTCGACGCGGAGTGGTGGGCGCCCTCGAGCACCTGCACCAGACCGCGGTAGGACGTGCGGCCACCGCCGCGCGCGACCGACTTGGAGACGATCGAGCTCGACGTGTGGGGCGCGGCGTGCACCATCTTGGCGCCGGCGTCCTGGTGCTGGCCCGCACCGGCGAACGCGATGGACAGCGTCTCGCCGCGCGCGTGCTCGCCCATGAGGTAGATGGCCGGGTACTTCATGGTCACCTTGGAGCCGATGTTGCCGTCGACCCACTCCATGGTCGCGCCCTCGGCCGCGGTCGCCCGCTTGGTGACCAGGTTGTACACGTTGTTCGACCAGTTCTGGATGGTCGTGTACCGGACGCGGGCGTTCTTCTTGACGATGATCTCGACGACGGCCGAGTGCAGCGAGTCGCTGGAGTACACCGGCGCGGTGCAGCCCTCGACGTAGTGCACGTACGAGCCCTCGTCGGCGATGATCAGCGTCCGCTCGAACTGGCCCATGTTCTCGGTGTTGATCCGGAAGTAGGCCTGCAGCGGGATCTCGACGTGCACGCCCGGCGGGACGTAGACGAACGAGCCGCCCGACCACACGGCGGTGTTGAGCGACGCGAACTTGTTGTCCCCGGGCGGGATGACCGAGCCGAAGTACTGCTCGAAGATCTCCGGGTGCTCGCGCAGCGCGGTGTCGGTGTCGAGGAAGATGACGCCCTGCTCCTCGAGCGACTCCTGGATCTGGTGGTAGACGACCTCGGACTCGTACTGCGCGGCGACGCCGGCGACCAGGCGCTGCTTCTCCGCCTCCGGGATGCCGAGCCGGTCGTACGTGCTCTTGATGTCGTCCGGCAGGTCCTCCCAGCTGGTGGCCTGCTTCTCGGTCGAGCGCACGAAGTACTTGATGTTGTCGAAGTCGATGCCCGACAGGTCCGAGCCCCACCAGGGCATGGGCTTCTTGTCGAACAGGCGCAGCGACTTCAGGCGCGTCTTGAGCATCCACTCGGGCTCGTTCTTGAGCGCGGAGATCTCGCGCACCTTCGCCTCGGACAGGCCGCGCGTCGCGACCGCACCGGCCGTGTCGGCGTCGTGCCAGCCGTAGTTGTAGTTCCCGATGGAGGCGATGGCCTCGTCCTGGGTCAGCTGGGTCGTCGCCTGCGGCGTCGCGGCCGCAGTGCTGTCGGTCTGTGCACTCATGCTGAATGTCCTTCCACGGAGAGCACGGGGTGGGCAGGGGCGGTCGTGGGGGCGGTCGAGATCGGGATGTTCGTGGTGCAGACGTGGCCGCCTCCGGCCAGCGTCGAGAGGCGCTGCACGTGCACGCCGAGCAGGCGCGAGAACGCCCGGGCCTCGGCCTCGCAGAGCTGGGGGAACTCGTGGGCGACGTCCTGCACGGGGCAGTGCCCCTGGCACAGCTGCATGGCGGCGCCGCCCGGGGCCGGGCGGGCCGACGCGGCGTACCCGTCGGCGGCGAGGCCCTCGGCGAGCACCCGGACGCGCGCGGCGACGTCGTCGCCCGCCGCGGTGACGGCCGCGGTGTGCCGCTGCTCGAGGTCGCGGACCCGCCGCTCGGCGAAGCCCTCGACGGCTTCTGGCCCCGCCGTCTCGGCGAGGAACCGCAGCGCCTGCGCCGCGATCTCGGAGTACCGGTGCGAGAGCGCGGCCTGGCCGCGGCTGGTGACGACGTAGCGGCGTGCGGGCCTGCCGCGCCCCTGAGGGCCGCGGGCGGCCTCGTGCACCGCGATCTGGTCGGTGGCCTCCAGCACCCCGAGGTGCCGACGGATGCCGGCGGGCGCGAGGTCGAGCTGGGCCGCGAGCTCGGCAGCGGACACCGGCCCGGCCGTCGCGACGATCTGCAGCACGCGCTGGCGGGTGCCGGCGTCGGACTCGTGGCCCGCGGCGTCCGGGAGAGCGTGCTCGACCGTCGGCAGCGTCGCGCTCATGCACACCTCCGTCGGGACTGGTCCGGATCCTGCGACCGAGCGCGCGGGGAGGCGCGTGGGGGTGGCCGCGATATTGGCAACATCCTTGTTGCCAATATCCATCCCTGCAAGCAAGGAGACCCTTCGCTGGCCTACGTCACACCGCGGACGGGTCGGTCCCCTGGTGCGAGTCCACGACGTCCTGCTCGGCGTACTCGACACCGGCGAGCGCGCCCAGGGTCGCGACGGCCGCGGCGGGGTCCGCGTCGACGGGCAGCCGCAGGAGGACCCGCCCGCTCGGCGACACCCTGTCGACACGGGCGCCGGGGACGGCGGCCGTGACCGAGGCGACCCGCCGGGACGCCTCCGCGGCGTCCAGCGGGCCGGCGAGCTTGACGACAACGCGGTCCGACATCGTCCGGCCAGCATAGGCACGGACCGTCGACGGCAGCTCGGGGTGGTCGAGCCGCAGCAGCATCGTCCCGATCCCCGCCAGCCCGACGAACAGGCTGGGGTTCTCGCCGCCGTCGGGGACACCGCACGGCCACGGTCCCTCCCCGACGAGCTCGACTGCCGCAGCCGCACCCTCGCGCGCCATCTCGGCGAGCACCGGCTGACCGAACGTCCGGGACGCGTCGAGCAGGAGCTCCACCGCGCCGGCGACTCCGTGGCACGTGGACAGGTCGTCGGCCGCCCCCGACCCCATCGACTCGAGCACCCCGACCGCCGCGTCGATGGCGACGCCCGCCTCCGCGGCGTCGACCTCGTCCCCCGTGACCTCGTACAGCCGCAGGCGCGCGACGCCGACCCCGAGCGACCCGTGGCACCACAGGTGCGGGTACCCGGGCGTGGAGCCCTCGCGCACGGCCCGCTCGTCGAGGCCGCGCAGGTCCGCCCAGGACCCCTCCCGCACCGAGAACCACGCCCGCTCGTACGCGACCGCCTCGCGCGCGACGGCGAGCGGCTCGGACCGGCGGCGCCGCGCTCCCCACTCGGCCAGGGCGAGCGCGGGCCCGCTCGCCCCGTGCGCGAGACCGCACAGCGGGGCTTCTCCCCCGATGTCGGACGACCACGCGACGCCGACGACCGGTCCGGGCTGGGCCGTGGCCATCAGGCGCTCGGCGGCGACGTCCGCGGCGGCCTCGGCGGGCAGGTCGAGCCCGAGCTGCTCGAGCCGCAGCAGGGCCAGCAGGTGCCCGGCGAGCCCGGAGACCAGGTCGGCGGCCACCGGCGGGCGCGCGATCGCGATCCGCGCGGCCCGCTCGGCGCGGACGCGCAGCTCCGCGTCGTCGAGCAGGTCCGCGACCTCGAGGGC